>JBAVTY010000602.1:0-3295 GCA_049696495.1 Candidatus Nitrosopolaris sp. | reverse complement strand
ACAAAATATAAGACCATTTAATCAAGATTTAATTAAAAAACAAATGCTATTTGGTATAACTAGCAGCTCCTTTAATCCAGCTGGTATGTCAAGCTTATCAATAATGTCTTTATCTAATTCATTTTTTGTTTCATTTTTAATATGCTTTTTAACTGTAGCAGCTAAATTGTTAGCTGAAACCGATTTCTGTATGAATTCATCTATTTTGAAATACGGAAAAACACTTCTAAACTCAATGTCATTAATTTCAAATGCTGTCATAAAGAATACTTTCACTTAAGGTTTTATTTCCTTGACCTTTTTTATGAACTTATAGGCATTCATTACGGGCATCCGGATATCGGATATTACTATGCCATAAAGCTTAAAATTTATTTGAAAATGCTCTACTGCTAGTAAGGGGTTTGTAAACCCAAAGACATGAAAGCCTTCGTTCTTCAATAGTTGTTGAAAAACTGTGACAATATCAAATTCATCATCAAGAATTAAAATCGTTGTCATGCGATATTTTCATTCATAGCACAATGGATCAATGGTGGCCTAAACTATATAAGAACACGGAGGAAGAGTTGTAGAACAGACTAATGAAGGTGCAGATGAGCATCTAGACAAACCTGCAAAAAATTTTGATAATTTGGGGGATAGAGATATCATTTTTATAAAACCTAGATATTAGCTAAGGATCTGGTGAAAGTCTTCGATGCCAAGATCACAAGTAATTACCTTTTCCTTTTTGCATTATTATTATGAGTGACGATATTAATGTCTGTGCTTTCAGTGGCATTTGATCATGTCAATGCACAAACTAAGGTAGGGAAGGACCCATCAGATATAAAAATTAATGAAGATACAAATAAAATTTGAGTAGCAAACAGTGATTCTAGTACGGTCTCTGTAATTGATGGTAATTCCGGAAATGTAAAGATTATACGTGTAGGAGTGAACCCCGTGGCAATAGCAATTGATGAATTCTTGGATAAAATTTACGTAGCAAATTCCAAATCCAATTCTGTCTCTGTGATAGCTAACGATAGTAAAATAGCAGAGAGAGGTCGGACCTAGCCCTTACTATCTGACCGCCGTGCCTATATTTTGCTTGAATTTTTTCAAATATCTTTCTATCCTCTTTATTTTGCAAATCGAAACGATTTTCAATTGCATGGTAAAGTTCATCAATAAATTTAAGATGGTACCTTATTGCTTTGGCCATTTGGATATTGTGGAAAGTCTTATCACTAAACATAATATCTCTGGCTCTATGTTGTACTTCAAGTATGTTATCTGGTAGCTTGTCAGTGTTTTTTGGATAGTTTTCGACTAAAAAGATTCGTTTATCGTTCACGGGAGAGGCATCTATCACTTCTCTTAACGGAGTATTGCTTAGCAAACTTCCATGCCACGCATATACTCCTTTTTCCACTTCTACCCATTGAAAATAATATGTTGGATAACCAGTTGTTGCCACAATATGCTTTGGAGTTATCTGTTGTTTGGCACTATCAAATGTTAATGGTTCTGCAGTCAATACATTAACATATGTGAGGAAATCATTTCTTGCCAATTTCAATGCCATCTCTTGGCCTATACCAGATGAGCTACCGGTCACAACAGCAACTTTTTCTTGCTGCTCTTTATCCTTCTGCATACTCATCATACGTGTGTCACCTCCTCGTATGATTTAAGGATTATCCTTCTTTTTTACTGCAACGATGATGTAGCATGTTGCATGCTAAATAAATCAATTACGTTTGCTGTATCTTAAGTGTAAAGGTAGCACAACTAAACTATGAAGGAGTCTGGAGCATTACAGGCTTTGAAGTATATGTTATGAAACTACATACAATTAAATTAAATCTAGCATATGTTATGAAACGGGAGTTTACCAGTCAACAATGTCGTACTTTGAGCCTTTTTATCACACGAGTTAAACCCCTTCTATTCCTTCATCTGTATATGTCATCATCTCCGACTCATCTGGCCCCCTCCTAAATCTGATGTAAACAAAAGCCTGGTATGCAATTGCCAAGCGAGGAAGAATAGAAGAACCAAATCAAATACATATACATATGATAACATGCGTGATCTATAATCATGCCTTTGTTATTAACTCCTAGACACATTGTTACGAAGATGGAGGAAAACACAAAGAGGGTAGACAATAAAGTTGATGATTATATCAAAGATTCAAATGAAAATAACATACGCGACATAAGAACTGCAGTTAGAAGATTGGATGCATCATATAGATCGTTACCAAAGAATATACGGAAAAAAACGAAATTAGCAAATACATGAGAACAAGTAAACGACTTTTCAAAATAAACAGCCAAGTTAGAGATTACGACATAATTTGCGAAAAATTACAAAAATACTCCTCAGAGCCAATTTATACCAAGATTACAGGCTCATTGAACAGGATGAGAAAAACAAAATTAGCTAGGGCAAGAAAGATAGCTTTGTCATTAAGAGATCTCATGCCACATGTTAAGGAAAGTGCAATACCGCCAAAAAAACTGGAGATGAGATATAATAACGTAATCGTTAGACTACGTGAAAGAATGGAATTGAATCTACCTATAGTACTTACAAATGCAAATAAATTAAAAGAATTACATGAAATGAGAAAGGATAGTAAAAAGTTGCGATACTTATTGGAACTAACTTCACACCAAAATAAGGAAATACATACTCTAATAACAGAGTTGGAAGATATACAAGATACACTAGGAACGATACATGATTGCGACACGAGCATAGCTTACCTGAAAAGAATCAGACATAGAAATACGTTTATGTACATGTTTAATGGCCTGGGTCCCGAGAAAATATGATGGAAAGACGTATCCGGCTAAGACATTTGGATTTTCCGCAATGTAGTTCCACCAAAACAGCCGCTAGGGTGTATTTAACAGATGTGATGATTAACATATAATTCATACAATTCTTACGACTCCCATTCTGCTTTGGAAGAACCGCGTGGAACGAGGACTGTTCGGAATGAGCCAGGCGTTCGAGACATTACCACTTGTTCGGCGACCCCTTGATACAGACCTGTTTCAGGTAAACGATACTTGCTAAGCAGATCTCTACTACTTCTTTTAGTCCATCAGCCAAGATCCTCTTAGAACATTGATTTTATCCTTCTTAGTAGAGAGTCATTGTCTACTTGTTTACGAATGACACAATTTTCATCGATGTTAGGATAACGCTTTAAGATTTCATAGTAGACCTCATCAGCTGCTGTCAAAAAACAAATTGTAGCTTTATCATCCAATTCCCTAATTTTCTTGTGTAT
>JBAVTY010000601.1:0-2853 GCA_049696495.1 Candidatus Nitrosopolaris sp. | reverse complement strand
CCACTAGAGAACATGAATATAAACTTGCCCGAAGCTGATATTTAAGCGTCAGATGCACAAAGATCGATAGGTATATAGCTATATGATACTATATACTATATCAGTATGGCGAGTACTACATATAATGTTAAGACAGTGAAAGTAGGTATAACTCTACCCAATTCATTAATAAAACAAACGGACAGACTACGCGGCGACGTTCCAAGAAGTACATATATCCGCAGAGCAGTAGAATATTATATTAAGCAAGGCAAGACCCGGTGATGAGTATTGATCTGGGAATCACAACATGTTGCACATTCGGTCATCAATGATGTGAATGGTGACAGCTAGTCTGCTTCGGCGACGTTTTTTGAGGCTACAAAAATCGTTTTGAATTTGAAATTACGCTCTAATATCGGCTGATATTTACGACTAAATAAGTAAAAATATTGCTAAATTGGGTTCTGTTAAATTAACGTCGGATTTAGACAACATGCAAAACCGTTAAGATCGTCTGATCTATAGTGATCATGGATGATTTAAAATGGTTAGAACCTTCACCCACAGATCCAAGTCTTAATGATTATTACGTTGTATGCGGGATATGTAACGAGAAAATGGAATATAAAGTAAACTTTGCACAGGAACATCTAACGCTATACCCTGATCACATGAAATACAAAGTAAAAATAAAGGAAAAGAATTAAGGCGAAACCGGGAAAACTTTCCACAGACAACTGCCATACATATGAAACTACAGGCAACAACATGGCGGTTTCATTATCTGTCATATCTTGAACGATGAACGAAAGAATGCCCATTATAGATCAAAAAGGTTTTGCGAAATAATGTAGAGGTTCAGACGATTAATAATAAAATAGATTCGATTAATTATTTCAAATCACCATATCGATTTAAAGCATAACATTAGATACCATATTAAGTTGACTTAATTATAAAATAAAATAATGCTGTGACATCTTGGTAGACGAAACAGTTTGGGATATCTATATAGGTCCAAGTCTGACGCCTATCGAACATACGAAGCTGCTCCAATCTTTCGTTCAGAAATCGTTCGTCTCCTTATCTTAAATTGAATTTAGTTAATTCCAAAATTTTACGCGCATCTTGTGGAGAACTAACTTTAGACCCAAACTCTATTTTAAGCCGGTTTATGATCATGTTGACGAATATAGTGTTGTGTTTTTCTAATTGGACGCTTCCATCTCTGATTTTTTCAATGATGATTGTGTCGTCCTTCTTTTCAGTATCATCACGATTAAGACAGATATAACCGAAATCAAAGCAGCAGTTAGAAATATCAGGTTGTATGATACTGGTGAAGGAAAAGATCCACCACTGACTCCTGTTGCAAGCTCCTGATGTGTCTGCATGTATATTCCTGCAATTGCAGGTCCAATTGAGCTTCCAATTAACACGAGTATAACTGACATCCCAAGTGATACTCCACTAAATCGAAGTGGTGTATACTCCATTGTGATATTAAATGCACCCACTTGTATCAATGAAATTCCAACAGCTACTATAGCCAGATTTATTGCAACTATAGATTCTGTTGAGTGAAACATAAACAGGCTGAAAAAGCCAATGGTCATAATGATAGTTCCTGCTACAGTTGGTTTAAGATTACCTATCTTTGACACAATAAACCCAGAAGAAGGAGCAAAAGCCAAGAACGCGATCATAAAAGGTAATTGAACCATTGCACTCGCAACCGCATTTCCACCGAATCCAAGCGGCTGAGGACTTCTTACTAATATCGGTATAGTCTGATATACCATGAACATAGTCATTCCAAAAATCAAGATAAGGATATTTGCAGGAAGAAGTATTTTATTTGTCATTAAACTTAGCTCAATTAGTGGAGATGATGCTCTTCTTTCTATAATAATAAATAATATTAATGCTCCCATTGACAACAAGGCTAATGACACGATTATAATCTGTGTATGATATGCGCTGACATTACTATTACCATTATTATTTCCAATATATGTAAGAGTTAGCAGAAAGGAGGCTATGGTGATAGCCAAAGTTATGGCACCCTTTACATCAAGGCGTCGTCTTCCGCTATTATTAGTACCAATTTCGAGTGGGTTAGGAGAACAACCTATAGTGGACTTGGTATTAGGATCACCTTGTACTAAATCACCCTCTTTTTCTACTACTTCAGCCTTCTTATTATCACCATGAATGAATCTGTTGATTATTACCCAAAGAATGATAGCTACAGGTATTATCGATAGAAATGTAGCATGCCAGCCAAAGCTTTGGATTATACTTCCACCTACTGCTAATCCCACCACTGATCCTGCAGCAAACATTGAGCTGAATAATCCTATACCTATTGCGAGCTTCTCATTTGGCAATTGATCTCTTATTATTCCGAAAGATATTGGAAACATGGATACGCCAATTCCCTGAATAACTCTGGCAGTAAGAAGAAAGGATATGTTTGTAGAGACACCTCCGGCAGAAATTCCGATGATGTAAATTATCAGTATTATTACGACCATTTTCTTTCGTCCGTAGATATCCGATAACTTTCCAGCAATAGGAGTCGAAACAGCAGCTGAGATGAGATATGCTGTAAGTATCCAAGATGATGTACTATATGAGATATGAAAGTCAGTTATTATATCACGAATAGCTGGTAATAACATTGTCTCTCCATACATTGTAATTAGAATCGTGGATCCTAGAATCGCAAGTGTGATCCATAGGGAGGTCCTAATTTTTTCAGACGCTTCCGGCAACACTGATTTTGATGATGATGGTGGCTGGTGTGCGGTTTTCTTATAGGCTTCCCTATCGCGGATATTTTTGTCTTTATTTAAATCATTCATGACA
>JBAVTY010000600.1:0-2965 GCA_049696495.1 Candidatus Nitrosopolaris sp. | reverse complement strand
GGATGAGTTCAGGACGTTTGCTGCGTTGGTCAGTGTAGCGAGGAGAATAATAAAAGCAATTGACACAATAACAACCGCGATTAATGGTATATAATCATTAGAATTGACTTCAAACAACTTCCGTTGTGTGTTTGTAAACTATTTTTGTGAATATGTAAAAATAATTTAGTACAGCGCTTTATTCTACTTCTATTGTTGTACTTTCTCATCCTTGTCCTGCTTGGGACTTGCGTACGTCTGAAAGAGAATTCTTAAGTTTATGAAACAGCTAGCTTCTAGCTTGGATTGCTTCAGTAAACCATTCCGGTAGGATGTTCTTGTTCTTCTCCGTATCAATAATGACAACTGTTTGAATCTCCTGCGTGCTTTTCATTTACAACACCGATCCTTTAAGAAAATGCTTGCAGCCTTTGTATCTTTAACTATTCTGTTGTTTAGGTTACCCTCTTCTAATACAGATCCAAAGTCAGAAGAAATTTTGCAAGGGATTTTGCGGTTATCACTGAAAAAGACCGCGTATTCTAGGCCGTCTGCAGTGCAACGAATAAGCACACGACTAGACCATGACCTTACCTTCCTTACTTTCAATTTGCTGGGATAGATAGATTATCGAATTCTTGGTTGTACGGCTAAAAGCGATCCTTAACTAACATACTCGGAGAACGATGATTTAAAAGAGCAGAATTTCAGTATATCGTCTGACAAATATTCGAGATACTAACGTCACTAACTTTAACTAGTATTCTAACATAGATAACGTCATGTCGTCAGAGAGTGAGCAAAAAGGCCTATCTCATGTCTCTAACCCATTTCTAAATCCTATGGGATTATGGCAAAATTATTTGATAAATTGGATTGAAATGAGCAGAGCGTATTATGAAAATGCAATCAAAATTAATGAGCATTGGCTTAAAGCATTCTGGGACCATTGGCTAAGGACAACCGATGTAGAACGAAAAGAGAAGGTAAAGGTAGAATAGCCTAACACATCCATAGTTCACATAGTTATATCTCAAATTAGTATGACAATCTAAACTTTACTTTTCTCTTCTGTTACTCTACAACTGTGCTAACTTCCTCATCATGGGTATATTTAATATGTTGCTTGGTCTCATCTCTAGTAAGGAATTCTTTTGCACAAATAGAACATCTAAACGTCCCTTCCACATATTCTGGCATATTTTACCTAGATATCATATATAGCTGAAAGTAAGATGATCATTGAAGCAAAAGCGCCATCTATAATACTGTAGAATTCTTTTGCACGAGTACCATAGCGATTGGTAGACCGTGATGTATTTGAGCAAACTATTATCAAGACGGGTGCTAGCTCAACATATTCCTGATTAACAGCTACCCTTCTTAACTTCTTCTTTGTTATGTCATGCTTTACTACGATAAATTCTTGTACCTGGGTATGACCTGCACTCGGACCTCTATGAACATTTTTGATTAATCTGGTAATCAATTCTTCTGGAATCTGTTTATTAGCAATGCATTCTCTTTGCCGAATGACTTTGTCGAAATCCATATGGTGTATATCGCATCATCATTATTACTGTGTTAATCAGATTTTTGATCCAGCAATAACAAATTGAGACATTCATACGCAGTTTATGGTAACAAGACACTTCTGTTATACTAAATAATAGCACAGTAAAACCTAATACAAGCAGACACTTTTGACTACGCCATCCTCACGATCCTTACCAACGCTACTAGACGAATCAATCTTCATCTGTACTATAAGAGCCAATATCCCAGACAATTACAGTGCCAGCTCCATAATTTCCCTTAAGAATCGCCCTAGAAGAAGCATTTAAACAATTTAACAAAATATTCCCATCAGGATATTTGCTGGTTGATACCGGGTTACACTGTGAAACAACATTTTTCCAGCCAATGGAGAGCAAGAGCAATTCATCGAATCATGTTATTAATAATTGTAGTACATTCGTCGAATATATGACGCATTTATAAATAATATAAAGACCATACAAGTAGAAGAAATCAATGAATTCAAAGACAACCATGACATTTAGCAGTATGGCTATTGCAGCAGTAGTATTATTATTTGTATCAGGTCCTATAGTCGGAAACCAACAAGCATTGGCAGCCAATTTGTGCGGAAGCGGCTTGGGCTGCGGCGGCACCCCAGACTACGGAATCAGCTACCCTTCACCACTCTCCAACTTCTTCGGTGGCTATTATGGCTGCGGCGGCTGCTACGACAGCTACCCCTACAGTGGTTTCGGCTTCCATCACTTCCACGGCGGCTTCGGCTTCCATCACTTCCACGGCGGCTTCGGCTTCCATCACTTCCACGGCGGCTTCGGCTTCCATCACTTCCACGGCGGCTTCGGCTTCCATCGACACTAGAGCGGCGTCCTACTAGGTCATCATGGAGACAATTAGACTGGCTTAAAAAAGGAGCAAGACAAGATCTGCATGCTTAACGCGTTTACGGCAAACAAAGAACAAGCAATCATGGCCTTGTTCCGATTGCAGAGTATGGGGATAAATGAGGATCAGATATTAAATAAGGACCAGCGGTACAACGGTGGTGTCCGAGATGTAGGTGCTGGCAGACCATTTAAGCCGAAAGTCAAGGAAAGATTTCTTATGCTTCTAGTGTATTACAGGTTATACATGACATATACATTATCAGGATTTCTATTTGACCTTGATCAAAGCAATGTATGTAGAGACTTGGCTATCCTAGAACCATTAGTAAAAGAGTGTATTCCATTACCAGAGAAAATATACAAACATACAAGAACAAAAAGATCAAGAACTACAGAAGAAGTAGAACAGTACTTTCCCGGTTTTAAAGCATTCATACACTCTACAGAACAGGAGATTCCAAGACCTGAGAACAGGATAAGGAGGAAGAGTCACTATTCAGGTAAAAAGAAGAAACATACCGTCAAGACACAGTTTATGGTAAACAGTCAAGGTCTGATAT
>JBAVTY010000599.1:0-1794 GCA_049696495.1 Candidatus Nitrosopolaris sp. | reverse complement strand
GCCTTCATCTGTAACTGCTGAATATGCGTTCAAGTATTACGTTCCTTAAGATAATTTATCCATTTCGATACTAGTTGCTCATCGTCATCAAACTCTTTTACTATATCGTTCCAAGTTCTTCCTACTGTGATGCATCTTAGTATATAAATTGCTCGTTTTATTCGGGATAGACTGTGGGCTGGGTCTCGAACCCTTTCTTCTGGCATTCGAAATTCCTCCATTTGGAATTTTTTACACCTATTATCTTAGTGAAACAAATATTTATCCTTATTCTATAACATTACCCTCTGTTTACATTACATAACATGTATCTTAACGAACTAAGGCATGTTATGTTCTATTTGCCATGCATGATAAATTACAACGAATTAGTTTAGTTTCGGTTGGAATGTTAGTAGCTGCTTCATATGTTATAAGGCTCTTTCATACCAACCAAAGATGACCTACATTACAGCATATGAAAGCGAGTTTATTCCATTTACGACGATTAAGCAATAAACTATTTATTGTAATTATTGTAGGTCGGTTAAAGTGACGTTATCTCAAACGCCGCTAGACTGGATTTGGCTGCGGACCAAGGTTTTGACAGAAAGTCCGTTGTCAAACTACGTTGTGTCATCTACAAACAACATTCATACCGGTATGACCGTGTACGACATTTCAAAAAAAGTTTAATTCAACCGATAGCAACTAAAGCAGGATTAGGATGTCAACATCAGGAAAAGATGTCTAGCTACCAAAGTCATTGCCGCCGCCGAACAGTGACTTCTACCAACTCGCCGAAACTCTACCTCCCGAGGAACTGACGATCCTGAGACAGATGCGCTCGTTCGTGGAGAGCAAGGCCGCGCCGATCATTAGCAAGTAGCTCGTTCCCGTTCGAGTTGCTTCCTGCTTTCAAGGACTTGAATATCGGAGGTCTTGGGATGCAGAGGAGGAAGCCGACTGCTCACCGGCCTTGTTGCAATGGAGATGGCACGCACTGACGCTTCGATCGCGACATTTTTGGGAGTCCATGACCTTGCCATGTCCTGCATCTATGCCGCCGGATCAGAAGAGCAGAAACAGAAGTGGCTGCCGCCGATGGCCCGCTTGGCTATGGAAGTGAAAAATACTTTTCATCACTTGAAGAGCCGAAGTGAGCATGATCCAATATGCCTTCCGCTGTCAGGTCGGATCCTCGGACATACTTTTCCTATCTAGTATGAAAATCAAATCTTTACTTCAAGGACAAACACCATACAACAAAACTGTATATACAACATTGTTGTATACACGCTTTCCACTCGACTCACACAAGCAGATTATCAGAACCTGCCATACTTAGCGAATTAACCAGATAGCGAACGATGGTCCGGTAGAGTCCATACAAGTGTCAATATGCTGTCTAGTTTTAGAGAAAAATAGCAATTCTTCACTGATAACGTTTTCGATACCATAGATATTGATAATATTGCTGATCTAGTGTAGAAAAATTTTGTTATCTATGCTATCTATCTAAATGACTTCCGGTAAAATAATGGTAATTTGGTCTGCTAGCTGAGCAGGATGCATCACTCACGAAGACATAATGTTTACTGCAATTTTTGTAAGATTTCATTAGTCTTTGATTCACCCTGTTTGATTGAACTCCTTATTGTTTCTGACGAGAAGTCAATATCCTCGTTGAAGTATGGGAATGGTTCATCTCTGATAATGTGAATTATGTTCTTTATTTCTGCACCTCGTTCACGTTTCATTTTCGTGTAAGTATGACGAATCTTTTCAAGTTGCTTTTTATCTATCTTAGCAGGA
>JBAVTY010000598.1:0-2919 GCA_049696495.1 Candidatus Nitrosopolaris sp. | reverse complement strand
GAAGGGATGCTATGTGATAGGAAGTGCTGGCTCAGAGGAAAAGGTAAATTGGCTTGTCAACAATGTAGGTGTAGAACACGCATTCAACTATAAGGAATTAAGGGATGAAAACATCTCGACACAACTGAGAAATGCATACTTACAATCCTCTTTAAAAGAGGAAGGAATTGACCTTTACTTTGACAATGTAGGTGGAAAACATTTGGAAGCAGCGCTTGATAACATGAAAACCTTCGGCAGAATAGTACTTTGCGGAATGATTTCTGAATATAATGCTACTTCTCCTATACCTGGTCCGTCGAATATATACCTAGCAATTACAAAGAGGCTCAGGCTTCAAGGATTCATTGTTAGAGACCATTATAATATGACAAATCAGTTTCTTAATGACATGACCAAATGGGTTAAGGAAGGAAAGATTAAGTGGAAGGAAACAATATTTGAAGGCCTAGAGAACTCGCCAAAAGCATTCATAGCACTCTTCAATGGTGAAAACTTTGGCAAGACGCTGGTGAAAATTGGTCCCGAATCCTAGTAACCGGCATATTAAGTGATGAAAGCCAAGTATTCGACGGAATTAGAATATCCAAAGCTACAGACATGCAATGTGATGTAAGTGTGGTATGTGAGAATTGGCTATACATCACTGAGCTATAAATGTTATCCTATTTGCCTACATTAATACACAGGTATATTATACTATATTGTGTTGTAGATGCGAGAGATATCTCATTTATCAAAGATAAACAAAGGATCAATAGCCCTCAGAGCCACGATTCCTAGTAGTATTGTAAAGGCTTTAGAACTGGGACCAGAAGATTATTTGGAATGGCGAATTGATGTTAAGAAGGGTGAGGCCAGAGTTAAGAAGCTTGCAGAGTAGTGAAGAGCTGAGTATGTTACTAAATCCGAAGGTTAGACTCGATGACCGCAAGACTTACTAGATTTAATTATCTTATCGCTATTGTTACCCTGATCAACTTAACGATTGTAACAATCTCAGGTATGGGTCTTCTGTGGAATATCAATACGTTGCTTACTGTGAAGTGAGGTGATAGATGCTTCTACCTAAAGCAAGTCATAAATAAAATGTCGATTATTACTATCTCACATGTCGTCTACCGATGAGACCCATGAGTGCGAAGAATGCGACACCTCTTTTGAATCGAAGGAAGAACTGGATAAGCACAAAAAAGAGGAACATGTGCCACCTGATATGCCAACTGATGACTAATGCTTTCCTCTCTATTTTTTATAGTATTATTTATCCAACCGTTAGTAACAATCTACTATAACATAATGCTATTATTCTTCCGGTGTCTTAAGACGACTTGTCCTCTTGCCGCCTCCATCAATTCTCTTCCGGTAATGCCTTCGATGGTTATAAGAATGCCACCATTTGCAAACGACCTAAATCACCTCTTCGACTTGGACTTACTCTTCGACTTTGACTTCGACTTACTAGAAACCATTGTTAAGTGATATCTGCTCATCACATTTAAGGTATTTGAGGCATTACAACTCATACTAATAGTCCAGAATAGTATACGACGGCTAGAATTATAATGCCGAGACAAACGACGTAGGGTTTTATAGAGCTTCGACGGAAGGCTTTCTCCAGAGGATTCTTAACATAAGTCGTCACTAGGTAATAGCACAGAGCTGCGGCAATCAGAGGCAGTTCATATGGTAATATTGTTAAGGATAGGGAATATAATGTCTTTGCCAAAACATGCTCTTGCCACAACATGAATTTGGATTCAGGATCATGTCCATTTGGACATCGGTCATATGACCACATTTCAATAGGACCCTTACCATTGCAATAACCCCAGATTTGATATGGACCTGTTGATATTGGGTCAGGAAAGATAACACCAAGTACAGTACTAATTGCAAAGATCAGACAGCCAAAGCCGATGGCCCCAAACGGCAGACATTTAAGTTGTTCTAGATATGCTATTGTGAAGATAGAGATATTTACAATGACGATGCAACCGATAAGAACGAGCTCGTCCGTGTTATGATGACACTCTCTTTAATCAGGCAGCCAAATCTTGAAGACGTAGTGTACTATTACAAATATAATCATGATGAAGTATACGATGAATAGGATGATCGGCCCTCTACGATAGTATTTACGCGCTAGAAAATGCAATTTCATCTACCCATTAGGAGGCGATATTGTAGATAAGATTATAGAGACTATGGAGACTATGGAGACTATGGAGAATCAGCAAATTCGAGTAGCCCTAGACAAACATTGGGCCGCCTCAGCGGCTGGTGACGTAGAAAAGGAACATGACATCTACGATGATGACGTCGTAGTAGATTACCCTCAATCTGGGGAGCGTATAATCAGCCGGCATAATATACAGGCTCTTCGTGGACATCATCCATCTAAGCTAAGTGGATTCACGATTAGGAGAATAATTGGGAATGGAGACTCATGGATCACCGAATATGTGATCGTCTATGACGAACGGCCTGTCCCAACAGTAAGCATCATGGAGTTCCGTGGCGGGAAGGTCATCCACGAGACACAATACTTTGCTGAACGATTTGAGCCTCCGGCTTGGCGAGCCCAGTGGGTCGAAAAGGTGATCTGAGCTTGTCAAGTGGCTAACTCCTCTTTGTGTCAACGCAGTTCTGCAAGCGATATCAACTGCCATATCTCAACTTATCATATCGTTATAAGTTTAGTCCGCCTCGTTCGTGGTTGGATCGCAGACAGTCATGTCTCATCTCATGTAATATCAGACCTGACTGTTTACTATAAATTGTGCCTTAACGGTATTTTCTTCTTTTTACTTGAATAGTGACTCTTCCTCCTTGGTTCTCAGGTTTTGAAATCTTTTTTTCTGTATCGTCTTATATTTCGTCTGATATTCACTTGTTCGTCATGCCAATAAAAATTAA
>JBAVTY010000597.1:0-3241 GCA_049696495.1 Candidatus Nitrosopolaris sp. | reverse complement strand
CTTAGAGCTGTATGATCTAATCAAGAAATACCTAGAAAACCAGAAATTAGAAATAATTCACGAAGAGAAAGACGAAAATTTTTGGAGTATAAAAGCGTACAAGGGGGGTCGAGGTAGTATGATCATTGGGAATATAAGAGAGGCTGAGGTAATGATAAGTGGCTCCCAGGGTAATTATGATTTAATTCTGAGCACTGGAGCATGGGGCAGAAATATCATTATACCAGGCGCTATAGCAAGTATTGCTACGTTAGGTGTTGGAGCTGCTGTAGGTGGTATATCAGCGCTTAGAGCACATACGTTTGAGAAAACTTTCTGGGAGTACGTTAATAATATGATAGCCAATATAGGAAAAGGGAAGGCAACAATCTCTGAGCCTGAGACGGTGACAGAAGTTTAATTGTACTCTCTAGAAAAATGAGGTGGAATAACAAAGACGAAAACAATTTTGGAATATAATAATAGAATGATATCCAGGCAACGACAAGGTGTCTAGTAACTACAGGAGTCTAATAATATAACATTTTTGGATTTTCCAAGTGTGAAAGTCTGTTCACTTAATGAATCCATTGTCTTATTCTAGGTAGATTGGCATAATCTATGACCAGCTCTGCAATTCAATTTGGATCTAGAACTAAATATTTCTGATTTTTGAAATAGGTTTCTAATTATACATTTAGCGATAATGTAATAAAAGTATACTTATCAAATTAGTAATATAAAATATGACAAATCAAGTCTATGATAGTAAACAAGACAAAAAGGCGAATCTTTAAAGACGTACTTCAATGTGGCATTACAATGATGGCAGCACACCGATCAATTAATTCCAAAATGCAGTCTGAGAGACTACCTTCCATTAACTACAGAATAAGTGCTGACTACGGTGAAATGCAACTTGCTAAGTCAAGTTCAACCCAAAGCCAAGATTTGTTTGGTACTGCAATAAACGTATGCACAAAGATCAATTCAAAGGCACCAGCAAACACGATGGTGATCGGAGATGACCTTTACCATATTGTAAAGGGCCTAGATGATTCCAATTTTACCCCTATAGGTGAATTCCCAACGAGCCTAAATCACGATAATGATTATTCTATATATTTAGTCGGATCTAAGCAACAAGAAAATATATTGAATCCATTACGTAAAGAAATGCTTATGACAAGTAACCGCCTTTTCACAAGTCTAAAGACGGACATTGTTGCGGTTTTTTGTGATTAGCTCTAATATGAGATGACATAATGAGATTAGCAATAACACTACCAAATATGGGCTATATCCACATACCTAGGACATGTAAACGTGAGGGAAAGATGCGACCTAGCCCATGTAAACGTGTTTACTATTCCTCTTCTCTCGTCGGCGGCTTCCACGGTAACACTTCAAATGTCTTGCTTTCTTCTATTACTTTCTCTTCTTTCTGCAGTTCTTCACTGACCTCGTCTTCCTCCTGCACCTGCTGCACTGGCTCGCTTTCTTCTATTACTTTCTCTTCTTTCTGCAGTTCTTCATCTTGTTTTTGCACTACATTTTCTGCCTTACTTTTTTCTGCTTTCTCTTTCTGTGTTTCTTCATATGTCTTGGGTGTGAACTCCTCCACCGTCAGTGTCTTTCTTGCTTTTCTTTCCTCCTTGGCTTCTTTTATCGCATACTTGGCTGTCTCTACGACTTTAATGAAAATGATGACTGCAACCGTGATAGCAATGAATCCACATATTGTAAGTATTTCTGATGCAAATAGGGGGATAATTGGCACGATGGCCAAAATCGCAGAAGCTGCAAATAATGCTATAGCAAGTGCTATAGAATATGATACGACTGTATCATGTGGAGACTCTCTTCGAGAAGAGGGTCCACCTTTGATTATATGCGGTATAGTATAAAATATGAGAATACCGACAATCATTGTCGCATTAGCTTGCACTAGGTCTTTGGCTTGTAGGATGCCAGCGTCTGACATACTCGAGATTATTGAAATCATAATAAAAGCTTCACGGTAGCTAGTGGCCTTGATATGGTATTTACTTGCAGACCTGAATGCTCAAACGGCTTTGGAGTAGCCGTAGTGGCGTATGTTTGCTATAGCGTATTTCATATGAGTTCCCTTAAACGAGTTCCATCAAGCCCTTTCATTGAATGAACATCAAGAAACCTTGGCACGATGAGGTTGACTCTTGCTCTCCTTATAACGTTTTTCACATAGCCATAGTTCATTCGGTAAGCCAGGAAGAAGTGTATAGTGAGCTGATACTCAAATAGAATAAAGATAATCATGAAGTCACCTGCTTTCTACAAAATTCTTCCACTTCAAAAATATGCCTATCGCATAAATAGAATTTTATTCGACAAGGCGATGGAATCTTGAGGTTCATATCAAGAGAAGGCATGGCGGATATTTACTGGGCAGGATCCACACAGACCCCACCACAGTACATATCGAGAACTAAGATAGAGGTAATTGTTAAGAGTTTATTATCAAAACTTAGAGAAAGATTACGTGGGGAGCAAGGAGGAAAAATATTTGTTGAAGATGTTCGTGATGCAATAGATATCCCAACTAATAAGAGAGGAGAAGAAGCAATCTAAGCCAGGCCAGGTTAATAAGTTAACGGCCAATCGTCATTATGGATTTGCTGGATTACGTACTGTTCTTTTTCATCCCTGTTTAATGACCAAGTCAAGATGGCTTACGATTAGAGATTGGTTCTGCTTTAGCCCGAATTGCTTTTATGCTACATGATAGATCTTTGCAATCTGTATTTCACGGTCTCCTTACAGCCGCGACCCCAAAATATCTATAATAACGATACTTGTTTGGCATTCCTATGGCTATACGCACTTGTTAGGAATTAGATGTTTTTACCTATTTGTCAGGGACAAAAAGATGCCGTCTTTTAGAATCCGTGTCTTAAATACGACGAGTGATGAAAAATAAGTAGAGAGGTATTCTCTGTCGTAACAGGCTACTAAAACCTGCTACTTTGTCATATTACCGCCAGCTGCAGTTGCGTTTGTCATATTACCGCCAGCTGCAGTTGCGTTTGTCATATTACGAGCAGCAGCTGCTATTGCTAGCTTGGCTAAGCCTGGATGCTTTGTAATAACTACGACAGCCGCGTGTGCCGTTTGACTGCCAGTGTACAGCGCAACTGTCACGAATGCTGTCAACATTATTGCCGCCGTTATCACGAACGATAGTTGTTTGTACATTAAAATGCTTACAACAAAAAAGTATATA
>JBAVTY010000596.1:0-3736 GCA_049696495.1 Candidatus Nitrosopolaris sp. | reverse complement strand
TTACTAAAAGTATTTTTCTACTTAATAGATAAAGCAAGATTAGAACTAGGATCTTTCTAATGAATATATCAGAGTTTGAATATATCGACAATTTCTCCTAGATTGTTAGCAGTTGCTGTGAAGCATCCCAAATATAGTATAGATATTATCCTCCTACTAAGAACAAATGAACCACAAAGCATTAGCAATAGCACCAATCGTAGCAGTAGCAGCACTAGTATTGACGGCAGTCGAGTTTGCTATATCGCAACAGGCTTTCGCATGCCACTTTGGATGCGGTGTCAGCTATTACCCGGTCCCGTATCCTGTCTTCTTCCCAGACAACAGGGTATTCATTTCTCAGCAGATCAATCAGGACAATAATTGTACAAAGGCAACATGTGCCAACGATGCCGAGAACCAAGCAAATACATTTGGATTCGGATCTGTTCGCTGACCCTAATTCAAAAGAAAAGACACACATTCCCTCTATTATTTTTTGAGATATAAGTCCGCTGCCTTTCAATACGATGATGACCGAAGGCTTGTCGAACACTCTTGTATTTACTAATCTCTCATCTTTAATCCTAAGCCCGCATTGATGAGGACGATTATGAAATTATACAACATCATCAAAAATATGTATCAATAATATTCTTGACTACTAATCCATTTTATGAAGATGTGCTGATTATGACACAGCTTGTTTATAACTAAAAAATAGATTAGTTAAAATTGTGTCCCTTATTATGGACAGCCTTCCATTTTTTGTATGTAAAAACCTTTTGACATAATATCTCTCTCAATAGCTGGCGGTGCTTCCTGGATATGACAGAACTGACATTCTTCCTGGGTCATTTTTTGCTCGCCTTGACCAACGCTTGCGAGGTATTGCTTTCCATATTCAATTGCCTTCTCTTGAGTAGTGGCCGCCTCTACTACAACGTCAAAATGCATCGTTTTGCCGTCACTCTTTCGTACATATGTATCGTATACTGCACATTCCATAATACTAATTCTCAAACAACATTATTTATTCCATATCTTTAGCTGGTAATAAATAGCTCTTTTTGTTTGTGTTGATTAAGCTGAATTTAGCTGTGATAGTTTGATGTGAAATAGTTCTAGATAATGAAATTGACAGATGGAATAAAGAATTAGAACCTACGAATGAGCGTAAGAAGCGAGCCCTACATACTAGTGAAACAGAACAGGATCATCCATAACACAATCCGAACAGGGCCGATCACAAGTATGAAAACCAACTAGTCAAGTCGCGATCCTGCTCATATGATTCAAGGATTTTTCATCAGTAGTAGACGATGTGAAATCTGTATCATTCACCAATTGAGGGAATACGGACTGAGTTAGATTGTAACGTGATAGTGATATCTCCCGTGTTTTTCTTGCTATGTAGAATCAAATTTACATAATAAAATTTAATCGTGGGTTATCATAATTGTTAATCGATCATAGGACTTTAGTTTTCGTTCTCAGTCATGCTGACATAAAGATGATAAATATTCCCTGTATTACTACTAGAATAATTCCAAATAAGTGGGCTTATTGGCAATAGCCTAAAAGTAGATTTTTGTTTATCATCTAGTACGTCATATACTAGTTGGCCAATTATGATTTGATCAGGCTTTGCGAGCGCAGTCATTTTGGTTGCGATGCTCATCGTGTATCCTAATATGTCGAGCTGGGGCTTTTTTGATACAACTTTTCCATCTATCGCACGAGTCTCCCACCCGTATTGTACCACTGCATTCTCACCAAGGTCTATTCCGATTCTTACATTGAGCTCAGGATAATCGTATTGATTCAGTATAGGATTTAGGCCCTCTCGAATTACTTTAATCATAGAGCAGGCGCAATTTACTGCGTTGATAGATGGCAGATATAAGTCACTATAGTCAACCACAAAAAAAGCTAGGATTGCATCCCCAACGTATTTCAGTACATATCCGCCATACGCTGCTATCATTAAGGACATTTCCTGACTAAAAGCCTGGATTATCGTTGCAAGCCTATCGACAGGAAGTGTCATTAGCAGTCTAGTTGATTCCACTAAATCCACGTGCAAAATCACCAGAGTAACCTTGGACTTTGCATAGATTTCCAAAATATGTTGGGTCTCATCCATTGAGATGTTAAATTCAGACCCTACTTTCAGAGCTCGCCACATTCTAGATTGTGCTAGTTGAATAGCTTTACTGATGTTAACTAATTCATCAAAATAAAATTTGGTTAACAGTGGGATGTTTGAGGCATTTTTAATGACCATTTTCCTTTTTTCTTCGCTGTTTTCTTTTTGAATAATTCGCATCACCTCATCCTGGTTTATATCCAACTCAAGGGCAATTATATCCGGCATTATTCCCGAATTATACAAATTTAGAATAGTTTGTGTCTGCTCTGTAGCTAAATTATTTCATCCGCCTTATCATAATTATCAAAATTGCGGATTATAAGTATACCTGTTATTAGTAGAGCAGATTAAATTTATCAAACAGAACCCACCATGTGTAATTCTCCGCATGAGTACACTAATATGGGACCCTATAACTGCAGAATGACAACTACCAGCTGCTTCACCGATCGCATTTTTGAATATCTTTGGCCCATCCTGCTAAAACATACCCGCTGTAACTACGTTATGAGTTAGAAAATTTTTGTATTTATCTTCGGACCATCAACTCGATTATAATGAAAGGATCTGTATATGTTGATTCAGCTAACAGATTTTATCATAGATACAATATCCGCTTACAATTTCAGTGAATTGGTCCTCACGTTTTTTATTTACTCTTAGGTTCATAAAAAATAAGAAATAGGAATGGTCTTTTCTATTACTAATAGGCGCTGAAGTGTCGGTGGAAGTATGGGTGGAAGAAGTGTCGGTGGAAGTATGGGTGGAAGAAGTGGTGGAAATGGTGGAAGCCGTAGCCGCCGTGTACTACTACGAATGCTAATGCCTGTTGACTTGCAACTATAGGACCTGAAGCAAACAGTAATGCTACTGCTGCAATAGCCATAGTGCTGAAAGGCATGATTATCTTTGGATTCATTGAGGTATGAATCGGTTGAAGAGATATAGGCATTTTGAACCAATAAACTAGATCAATGAACGAGCTTCTTGTTATTTCTAATTGTAGTATAAGAAGTGCACAGACAAATATCTCGTTAGATTTTCTCCGTAAATAACAAGTCTATTCGAGTCTTTCAATGTAGCATAAGCCGACTTTAACGTGGCATTTTTTATATGACACCAGATAATTTTTCCTCCACTGATTGGGCATCGCATGAATGGATCCCTCGCATGAGTGGAAATTAAGAGAAATAGCCATACTATCCTTAATTTTTGTTGGTTTGATGATCTTGACAGTTGGACTAGGGCAGAACGATTCTAAATGGATCAGGGCATTTTTTGATAAAAGAGCAACGCGATGATTAGCGGCTCGGGTGTCCGAATCACCGAGTCGTAACGGTGAGATTTAATAAACAAAAAATAAATGTCGATATCGCTAGCAAATCCTCATCATCATTACTTGCTGTTTTCTTTTTGCTTAATGCCTACGACATAAGACGCAAAAGCATTCGTTTACACTCGCAATCATCATCAATCGCTATTTCCCCACATTTTGGGCAAGTAGAAAGAATAGGTCGTGTCGAATTCTGGAAGGCGCGTCTGTCCATTAGACCACATATATAATTCGTCATTCTTATTTATAATATTTACGCAAAAAGACATTTT
>JBAVTY010000595.1:0-6866 GCA_049696495.1 Candidatus Nitrosopolaris sp. | reverse complement strand
CCTTCTTTGGGTGGACCTGATCGTTTTTCACCAAAACATTAGACACCTTTAGGATAGCTTTATACCAAACGATCAATGGAAGTTAGCAAAATGAAAACATGGAATTATGCCCCAGCCTCAAATACTTAGGAGACGAAAACTGGTGGATACAAATACAAAAAGAATATAACCTTTCAACAAGGCCAATCCCGTTCTATAGAGAATTCGATTATCACGACCAAGTAGTTACAAACTCTTTTTTCCTTTTGATGTTTAGTTGCTTTGAATCTTCGATTAGATTAATTGTTAAAAGATATGATCCGAAGTTTTATGAATCACAAAGGGATTTTAACCCATTATCCAAAGGACTAATAAGACAACTCAAATTAGATAATAAAGACAAGTTTATTGATCTTGTTTCATCAATTAGAAATTCAATTCACACTAATGGTCTTTATGTACCTAGGGGTTCAACCAAAAATAAAAGAATTGTATGGAATAATACGATTTTTGGCTTTGACGAGGACAAGCCAATCAAAATAAAAGACTTATGGTTAAACTTAATTCCCATTTCGCGAGAAGTATACAAAATTTTCAGTAATATCATCAACACTGACGAAATCAAAAGAATTGGATATTATGATGATCCTACTGAATCAATTAAATAATAACAATTGGCTAAGTTCTAGAATCGATATTGAATTATTACTGATGAACCAACATTAGAATATTCACTTGATTTTGATAGTTTCAGCAAACAGATAACAGATATTATAAGAAATTCTACCCCAGGTTCTAAAAGAAGAGATAATTGTTAGAACTGATTTGGGTATGGCAAAATAGATACAGAGATACCGGCTAAAGGGGAGGGAACGATTGGTTCATTTTATTGTTGAAGGTATCGGCATCTTTCTGGCTAAAGTAAATCTCTACAAAGCGATTAAGTCCATTATGTAGCTTAATATGCCAGCTTCCTTTGTGGTTTTACCCGGCACCAGTCTTTGCAGTAACTAGAAGATGATAAGCATCATTTGTCATACCAAATTTAGAATACAAGATATTCAAGGTAATAACGCTACAAACTACAAGGGAAATAAACCGTATGAAACGAGATGGCATACTACTCCTTTCTTTTCCTTTTATCTCTGAAGGATTTTCTGTTGAGTTCATAGCTACTAAGTATGACGAAATAGTCAGCAAGTTAGGAATTCGCGACGCATCGTCATTCACAGGAATCCATAATTCGTTGGAAGATGATAAGATTAGTGTTAGTTATAAGGAGTTGCACCAACGCCTGTAGTACATTTAGAAAAAAAAATTTGAGATCTTGAAGATGTATTGTCCACTCTTTTCCTGCTGAACAACCTGTCATAATTCGTTCTGAATTATATTATATACCTTACAACTATATAACATAGAATTAGCTAAGCTTGATCATCCGTTAAGTATGGTCTTTTCGCACAAATAAGATCTGAATAAGTGGGTTTGTAACCATATCAAGTCCCACAAGATGGTTAACTTCTTTTCAGTCAGAAACCAAAATGACAAATCGTACGGCAGTGGCGTAGAGGTTGACAGAGGAATCTATGAGATTAATGTCTTTCAAATCAGATTCTTTACAAAAAAGGAGATAGATGATTTAGCAACAGCAGAAGGCTTTAAAATACTCTGGATGAAAGAAGAATATGAAGAACCAGTTACTCTGTTTCTTGTTTCAAGCAAGAAAGCTGACATGGTGATCTGTGAATCCGATTTAGTTTAAAGGATCCTGTAATGTAGTATAGCAGCTCAGTTGTTGTCACGGAAGTGACGTGACGGCTCCCTATCTACTACCACCCTTTAATATCTCATGCTATATTATACAAATAATGAAATCTTCAAATTAAGAAGTATGGAAGCAGCGAAGTACGATTATAATAGTATACTGCGTATTATGAAAATTATCTGAATGAGTTCTATTGTTACCTCCAATACACTTATTGGTAATCCTCTACCTGGTACAGCAATGACGAACAATGCGATTAGGATCACTGTCCCACCTATACCAACATAATACCACACATTCCTCCATCTCTTGAGGACAGGTATCACCCAGAACATCTGAGTTGCACCGGAGACTAGAAAGAATATCGTAACATTCATGGGCATTAGCGTAAAAAACATGGGAATAATTGCGAGATGTAGTACACCAGCTATAAAGGTGGACACAGCTTAGTCAAGGTTTGATTTTGAAATACTCCATGTTTTATACCTATCAATCGATCTTATTGATGCTCGAGATGATAGATCAAATCTGTGGTTCCCATTGGAATCCCTACGCTACTACTTCCCTACACTACTTTCATTATTTCCTGCAAGAAATATGCCAGCGCTTTTAGTAACCTGGACACTATACAAACTATGGTTCACTCCAAGTAAGGCAAAATCTCTATGGTCCTGCTTTGTCTACTTGGACACTAGTAGAAGTTTGTTCTGCGTATTACTACATTACACTATAGCACTCATTTACAGCTTTAACGATACCCTCCACTGAATGATATTTTTTGATATAACTCTGGCCTTCTTTACTCAATCTATCTCTTTCAATATTATCTTCAAGAAGGTTTCTTAGATCTCGTTTGAAGGCATTTTTAGCAGTTCTGTATACTGGTGGCCTATATTTTTCATACAGTTCATCATACACATAAGTGATAACAGGTTTACCGAGAACCATACCTTCAAGCTCAAATTTTCCAAACCATCCTACATCTGGCAATATCTTTCCCACGACCACATCACAGCTTGCTATAGTTTCCAAAGTCTTATCATGAGGAAGATTTAAAATTCTAACTACTTTGCAATCCTGTTCATTCTCTATTTCAGAGAATATGCTGGAATAGTTGTCATTAGAATGGTAATTTTGGTAATATGGATAATGTGCTATTCTTATCGCTTTGTTTTTTTGCTGATTCCTTATTTTTATTGATTCTATCTCTCTAATATCTATAGGATTAGGAAGCCATTTTCCATGTGGAACATATTGTAAAAGGTCAGGTGTAGATACAAGACAAAAATCATCATCAAACTTACCTCTAATATCATAGCCGTGATAGTGTTTTATGTATATTTTGTCTTTGCGTCGTTTATCTAGAGATTTCTTCAGGGAGCCATACGGGTGATGATAATGCCATACATCATATTCATTTAGTCTTATAAAGAATTTCCATCTAGAAATAGGTGAATAGTAGTTGAATTTTTTTCCTCCAAATTGTCTGTAAATTATTTTATTGAATACAAATACTTCTACGTCATGACCTTCTGTTTTCTGTTGTTCTGCAATTATAGAAGCTACGCCCGAAGTATTGTTAATGTGTGCAATTCTCATGGGTTTAAAATTTACTCCAATCTCTGCAACGACAATATATCCTTTAACCTGTCGATTTGCTTTCGTCTAACGTGATGTCGCAAGTTAAATTATAGACTGTTGCTTATCCTGTCAATGACAAATCCGTAATGCTTGGTCAAAATTACCAGGATTTTATCCGAATTATGATTTGTAATCATATCATACTGAAACTTCTATTTCCATTTTCTTCTTTTCGTGTGCCTCTTCGTATATCGAGGCTAGCATCAATTGTATAGCATCTGTGATATTGACCTTTAACTCTTCAAGCGTTTCCCCTTGGCTTATTGCACCTGGTAATTCCAAACACCTGGCACTAAACCCACCTTCCATTTCCTCGGTAAATACAATGGTGTATTTGGTCATTAGCAAAAATCGTACTACGTATCTTCATAAGAAGGTTTTCAACATAACAACCAAACGGGCTGTAACTAACCAAATAAATTATCTACAACAAAGACCCTTTGCTAATATCAACAAAAAATCAAGCGGAAGCACGTTGTTGCATGTTCCATAATAAATCAGCATTTTTACCCTACTTTCTAAACTGTCCTTCCATTACAATTTCTGCCAATGGTTTGGTTGTCCTTTGGTCCTTTTTTCCCAATTGCAATCATTGCCATAACGTCAAAGCTATCGGGAATTTCTAAATCAATTCTAGCTTTCACATAATCAAATCCTGCCATTCCATGTGCTATTAGTCCTCTTGACGATGCTTCTAAAGCTAAATTCTCCCATGCAGCTCCAGCATCATATTGGTGTGTTATTGAATATTTTTCGTTATTTTCAAAATTCTTTCTAGATATAACTACAACCAATAGAGCGGCTTCTTTTGTCCAAACTTTGTTCGGTTCTGCCAATAAATTAAAAAGTCTGTCCCAATACAAGGTGTTTCTCTTAGCATATATGAATCTCCATGGTTGATTATTGTACGAAGAAGGGGCCCATCTTGCTGCTTCAAAAAGGCTCATTATAGTGTCTTCGTCTAATTCTTCTCCTGTCATAGACCTAGGAGACCATCTGCTTAGAATTAGTGGGCTTATTTTGTAAGTTGGTTGTCTTCTTCCTGTCTTTGTTGTATCAGTAGTATCCTTTTCTTGCTGTATTGATTTCTCAATCGATATTGTCATGCACATAGCGTATGAAATGAATTATTTATATTTGCACAGCCTTTCGCAATCTATTCTGATAGGCTTTCCGTTATTTGTACTGCCATACAAGACAAAGATAACTACTATACGACATTGCAACATGAAGTGTAGTGAAATGCATATGAGTATCAATTTTTCAATATATTGCTATGGCAGTTGAAGACCGACTTACAGGCTTTCTTAGAGATGCTCGTGACTGGGAGAGAAGAGCAACTAATATTCCCGGGTATTCCTGTTGAAACTACCGTCATCTAGGACAAGACAGCCAATGCTATTGAGATTAATCCTGTTGATTCTGCCAATACTTTCCTCTAATCTACATATTACACCGTCTCAACACGATCGCCAATAACATCAACTACGATAGCCGCCGCATCGAATATTTCATCAGTTTCGTCTTCGGGATTTCCATCAGTACGTTCTGGAGAAAAAGAGATAGTCTCATCTACACTGGGCTCTATAGAAGTAGATGATAGTACTCTTCCGGTTAGGAAAGAAAGTGCTGCAATAATGGTTGCTACTTCTACTTCTATTACGCCGAATAAAGAGATGAATATAAAGCCTGTTCTGACAGAACCTATACCGATGTTAGAAGCAACAAAAAATAAGGCTGTTATCGCTCTTAATCTTACACCATTTCTCTTAAGTTGAGCATATCCATTCCAGATTGCCTTATATTTAACATTCATAGCTACTTCGGTAGATTCATTACAACCATCAAGTGTTTCTTTTACTCGTGAAAAAACTTCTAATGTTCTCCTTTGAATATTATCGTTACCATATAATACCTCTGTCGTCTCGGGAGGATGAGTGGAAGAAGATTTAGTCTCAATCAATTGAAATAGCCCTTTATATTCCTGAGAGAAATTTGTGATTATTAAGCAATGCGGAAACTTGATAATCTTGATACTTAAAAACCAGATTTTCGGTGATATAGATTTAATTGTTCTGTGCAACTGATACAGAATGACAAGTGCTTTGCCTATATGAAAATAGACACATAAGCATGACACCGGACATAAACCAACATCAATTCCGGTACATCTAATTATGGTATAGCAATTATATGGAGACTTTCTAAAGTAAATCCTAAATAAATACGGCACTTTCAGCTTTAGTAAATGTCGTGATATCAAGTGAACCTACCAAAATCGCTGATTGGGCCTTTAAATCATGTCAAATTTGGTTCACATGCCCTTGGGCCCATCATATCACGCATCCTGAGAATTAAAGAGTAACTAAGAGTATGGAGGCCATGTGAAAGTATCATATCCCTTTCAACTTCCTTACAGTGCACATCTGTTTTTAAAAACTAAGTTAGTTTTTAACTTACTCATAGTAGACACGTCCTCTTCTCTACTCACGTAGGGGTTAATGACCAGCAATCTTACGCACGATGTTTTATGAAACTTGTGCAAGCCTGTCAAATGACATGAAACACCTTCGGAAGAGTTATTTTCAGATGTCTATAACTTATACACGAAGTATACCACAATTGATTCTATCTACGCGCCACTGTTTGCAGCGGATTTCAAGTTTTCCAGATGGATGCTGTAGATGTTTCACCCTAGTCTATATGTGTGTCCCGTTGTTTTTTTACTTTATACCACGGCTCCAAATCCACCAACAACAAGGGAGTAGTTTATTCTTCGCAATTTCTGATATCCGCGCTAATCCTACAGCAATAATGAGAAGTATAGTTACAAAATCATATACTTCAGGTAATTTTATACATCTAAGAGCATGGCATGTACGACAGCAACAACAATTTTAGATACCTATCAAAGAACCACATTAAACCTGGTATAAAGACAAGAAGTAACGAGATTATCATTGGAATTCCCTCAGTTATTAATACGGAGTTAGTAAGTATTTAGACGGTCAGCCAGAAATCTGATATTTCCTCGGAAACAATATCAGCAAAAAATATAGCTTCCACTAACTACTGAAAATGATTGACGACAGCTATTCTTCTACACAATATGTTCCTTAGTGCGAATTGTGAATCGACTCATGTAGATATAGGTTAAAATTTGTGCTAGACCACCATCTACGAACAATTCAATACCTGTGATGTAATTGCTGTCATCGGATGCGAGGAACGAGACGGCTTTTGCGACTTCGTCAGGATTACCCATCCTCTCCAGCGGTATGGTGCTCAAGAGCTTATTCTTTAATTCTTCGCCACCATCACTCTGTACCATGCCGCTGGTCATAGGTGTGTCTATCGGACCGGGACTGATGGCGTTGACTCGGATTTTGCGATGTTTCAGATCGACAGTCCAGGAACGTGCGAACGAACGTATAGCAGCCTTGGTTGCGCTGTAAACGGTCGACCCCTCGTAGCCTTTGGA
>JBAVTY010000594.1:0-1592 GCA_049696495.1 Candidatus Nitrosopolaris sp. | reverse complement strand
ACAAAATTTCGCTGCCTAGGAGGAGATTGTGCATCAATACAGACCCACACACACAGCAAAAGCAGAAGATGAATCCATACATGATGCTTTAATTAGAAGAAGGATGTGGACACCGGAAGGAATACGTCCAATAGTGACTGCCGAAATAACAGATCATGATGTGTTAATGAGTTAAAGCTGTAGGTGTGTTGCGTCTTTGTCTCTTTCTTAGCGCTGAATCTTGTCTCCTCCATAGGGCATCTCCGCACGTGTCATTATTTTTAAGAGGTAATTTCGCATTTGTTGCTTTTCTCCGTCAGTCACCTTTCCATCAATCAAATCAATTAAAAAGATGGTTATGGTTGCACCTATTTGATTCTGGTTGAACAAAGCCTCTGCTTCAACATTGAATTGATTTTTCCTATGCCAGTATCCAATTATCATGCCGATGGGAAGATACAATGCCAAAAATTAACGCGAAGACCCAGATATTGATATGGAGTGAGTGGATAGCTGGCACCCTCTGAAGCAGGAGTTGGTATTGAATTGTTACGAAATTAGCAAAAGTCATGAGAAAAATTAAATAGATGCTATGACCGTTTCTGAAATCAAGCCACATAATTGCATCTATTTGCATTTGATTTCCTATTCTTGTATGATTACTCAGACAAGTATTTTATACAATGTTGCACTATTTTTATTATGAAAGCGGCAAGAATAGTAAAGCCGAAAGAGGCACTCCAAGTCCAAGAACTCGAGACTCCCAAGCCCAAAGGTTCACAAGTGCTTGTCAAAGTACTTTCGTCAAGCGTTTGTCATAGTGATATTCACTTGTGGGAAGGAGGGTACGAAGGACCTGGCGGACAATTTTTAAAAACTATTGATAGAGGGGTGAAATATCCGGTAACTCCTGGACATGAGATCACAGGAAAGATAGAAAGTATCGGCGAAGAGGCTGAAGATCGATTCGCTAAAGATGACACAGTTCTAGTTTATCCGTGGGTCGGAGAAGGATTATGTCCTGCATGTAGGATTGGTGAGGAGAATCTCTGCGATAAACCCAAATCTTTAGGAATCTACACAGATGGAGGATATTCAGACCAGTTACAGATATCTTGTAAAGATAGGAGGGGATTCTCTCTTACTGCATATAATGGATACGGAGTGCTTGAGTTTGTTAATATCAAATCAGTCAGATTTTATGACGAGCTGGTACATCATCACCACGTGGAGTAAAAAGTGAAAAGATTATAAAAAAAGGATCAAAAGATGTCAGAGGTAATTAAAGAAGACTATAATCAACGGGATGCTAACAAGATACTAATATTAGGCAGTGGCTTTGCTGGATTTGAGGTTGTAAAAAGGGTTCAAAAGAAGTTTAAGAATAATAGAGATATTGAGATCACATTGGTCAGTAAAGACAACTTTCTTTTGTTCACTCCAATGCTTCCAGAAGTTGCGTCGGGTATGATCGAAACAAGGCATATAAGTTAAGTATCTGATTTATTATCAACATAGAATTATCTGATTGTTATTGATTTTAGACAAAAACAGCTTTAGCTTAGTATTTTACCATTCTCTATGTGGAAGCCGAACATCTGAAGTTATCCAAG
>JBAVTY010000593.1:0-3453 GCA_049696495.1 Candidatus Nitrosopolaris sp. | reverse complement strand
ACAAACAAACAGTGGCAAGCCACAATTAACAGAGCTCTCTGTATTATTCTCTCAGTTATACTTACATTGGACATAACAAACGAAGTACAACTTACGGATTCATGTCAAGCACTCAATATATCAACTTTGTAACTCAATATACTATAACAGATAATAGATATATATTAGACCATGACGATAGCGATAGTTACTATACACGACGCATGTCCGGCTTTTTCGGCAAAAATATTCAAGTTTACCGACGAGCTTGAGAGATTAAATATAAAATATAATATTGCATTGGTGCCATTTTTCAATGAAAAAGAGGACCTTTCACGCTTTCCAGATTTTGTAGATAAAATCAAGTCATACAAAGGATGTGAAATTGTTTTACATGGTCTTTATCATGAAGATAGAAACGGTCAGTTTGACGATTTCTTCTATAAAACAGAAGCACTTGCAGAAGAGGAGATACTTGCAGGTCTGGAGATATTTCAAAGGATAGGCATGAAGACTAATGTGTTTATACCACCAGCTTGGAAGCTAAATGAAAGCTCTATCAAGGTATTAGAGAGGTTACGATTCAGCTTAGCAGAAATGCAAGAGGAATTTTTGTTACTTTCACATAAACCATTTAGGAAAATAAAAGTTCTAAAGGTTTTAAATTGGGATTCAACCGGACATCCAGAAAAGAACATCCCAAATATTGGTAGAGATGGAAGACGTTTCGAACTATTAGATCATCAAAATACAAAAATGATTAGACTTGCCTTGCATCCGCGCGATCCGAACGAGGCATTAGAAGAACAAAAGAATATGATACGCGAATTAAAAGATCAAGGATACACGATCCCGTTGTATAGGGATCTTATTCCGAAATTGAAAGAATTTCCTTATACAATTATCTGAGTATTAGGAATACCCGAAAAAGTGTACAATCGCTTTAGTTGAGCAAGATTAATCTTGATAGGAAAATATGATAACCTTTCCTCCTTATATATACAAGGCATAATACCTTTAGTGTGATATCTCGGGTTATTATAGCAATTATATCAGGATTGGCTCTACTATTTATGACAATATCATCGATAATACCTGGATCTATACATCAACCTTCGCTAGCACAACATCCACCTACAGCAGCAAACACAACAACATCAAGAACAACAAACGCCAATTTCCAAACCTATTCCAATGCTGCTTTTGGAATAAAAATGAATTATCCTTCCAATTGGCTCAAGCTAGATTTGTCTCGTAGTAACTCCTCTGTTCCAGTTGTTGCATTCAAATCAACTGGAAAATCAGCTGGAGTCTTATTTCTGAGTGGGAATGTTAATTATCGAAACGTAACACTAGCTACCATAGTCACCACAAGGGAAAACCAATTGACACACAGTGGAAATATTCTCCACCTTGTTTCATCCACTCCTGCTACCTTTGCAGGTAAGCCGGCACACAAAATAGTATATACAACAATAGCGCCGCAAGGTAAATTTGAGGCAATGCAGCTAATTTCGCTAGTTGGGAAGAAAGGCTATTTCATTACATACGTAGTTCCTCAAGCAAATTATACTACTTATCTGCCAACTATTCAGACAATAATTGATTCAGCTGAGATAACCAAGTAGTTGTAAACAAAGTGAGCTGTGCTAGATAACAGCTAGGATACAGGGACAAAGGAACACAACAAATCAGAGCAGAACAGGATGCAAGAGAGAACGCATGTCTAGCGCGTCGTCGGCAAGGACTTAGATTGTCAGAGTCACCTCATAAGAGGGGGATTTCCATTATCAATTTTGTATAGAGCATTATCTATAGCAAAGAAGTTATCTGCACAAATGATCTCAATTCAAAAAAAACTAGGCAAAGAATACGCACCGATTTTTTCTTTCCATGCACATATCCCAAATTCGCAGCTTGCGTAAGAGTACATAAATCATATTATTCTATATTGAGGTAATGTGTTCATTGCCAATAGATTTTTGATTCTATTAGTGGTACTTACTGTGAAAGGGACTTGACTAAGAGGTCAAACAAAAATATGATAAGCAGAAGGCTTCTCACACGAATCACTTCAAATAGTTTACAATATCATCTACAAGATAATAAAAAAGAGAACCAGAACAACAACAACAACAACAACAAGACAGAATTACAATTTGAAATTGAATGTCCCCGATGTTGTGATATAATGGAGCTATGTTCTAGCTTCGATAGTCTGTACTATTTCTGTGAACTGTGTGACTTTTATCTTTACACACAAACAAAGGATCCGATGTACTAAGATAAAAGATGCAATAGAACGGTTATAAGCTACGAGTCTGATATGATCGCATCAGTGCCAACTTGTGCGATGTCGTATTCACCCCGAGGTATATGTATCATGAGAGGGAAATACCAAAAATCTTTTCAATTTGAACTGTGAGATCTGTATATATTGTCAGAACGAAAGGAGGAAGACTCTATGAAGGAATTTTTACGTGAATTGGATAAAGAGACGTACAAGATAGTAGTTTCCAAGGATATTAGAGGAAGATACAAAAAATCGACTACTGTGATAACCGGTATTCAAGCAAATGCAGAATCGATTGCGAAAACTCTCAAGTCAAAAATAGGGACTGGCGGAACGTATAAAGATGCCAAAATTATTTTACAAGGCGATCATCGTGATGCAGTAAAGCAATTTCTTATAGAAGAAGGGTTTAATGAAGGATCAATCGAAGTTTTATAGGCAGTTTCATAAAACTAGGAGGTAACCTTTCTGTGGAGCCAAAATCGCGGATAATAAATTAATGTCCTTACCATCCCGAGATTAGGCACTTATAATGCATATACTCAGCTATACCGTCTGCCTGCCTGCAGACCTAGTCCTAATTACCACATAATTGGTCTTTTGGAAGTACACAGAATATTTATTGTGTTTTTAATTCGCAGTGCGTTGTTGCATAAAATACATATTGGTCCGTTGACCAAGCAAAGTTCAACATATTATTTCCAAGCACGCAGAAGAAACGGTGCCGAAAAATTATAATTGACTACATCCCAGTCATTTCGCCTATAACACCACAGTATAGTTTGGAAAAGTCTCTTTACTTCTATCGACAATATCGTTTCTAATTACGTAAATATGCGCGATTTAATGATTGCTGCAATGATATAATCAGTTTAGGTTAATCACTGTCTATTCGTCACACAACGTTTCGCTTAGCTCTTCAGCCATACTAGCTGTATTATTTAGTCATAGGACTTCCGCTGCCTTCATCTGGGCCGCTATTAGGGCCGCCTGGTCCACCTGCGCCGCCCGCATCTCCAGGACCTCCATTACCTCCATTAGGACCTTGCACTGGACCGCCGCCACCTGGACCACCTGGGCTACCGCCACCTGGACCACCTGGGCTACCGCCACCTGGACCACCTGGGCTACCGCCACCTGGACCACCTGGGCTACCGCCACCTGGACCACCTGGGCTACCG
>JBAVTY010000592.1:0-78204 GCA_049696495.1 Candidatus Nitrosopolaris sp. | reverse complement strand
GCCATGCTAATGCCTGCTGGTGTGGTACAGTGATGCCTATTGTTGAGAGAGTTGCTGCAGCAATTATTGCTACAATAACTGATGTTGTGCGATTCATAATTCTCAATACTGATATCGCTCTTCTATGTATTTATCAGATGCTTCACAGCGACTTATAGAACTATTAGAGAGATTATGAATATATTGATACACTATAGTACCGTACTCAACAATACTCGTTAGGATTCTCTCTCCAACACTGATATCGTTTTTATCGGTATATATCAAATACTTCGGAGCGGCTGCTAGAATAATTACAAAGATTATGAATATAGTGTTACACTATAGTACCGTACTCAACAATACTCGTACAGTACATTGGGACTGTAGATATGTTTGATAGTTTTGGTACTCTAATGCTATCTTACCTAATTTGTTTTTGCTATCGTCTGTCACTTTTGCTTTAACTGTTATTTTCATCCGAAAATAGTCCTCGACTCATAGACTTGATATTGTATCAACCTAGCTTTTAAGATTTCGATTCGTCGTTCATCCCCGTCTTAAAAGATGTGGCAAGGTAGATACTAGAGTAAATTATTAGCAAAATTGCCAAAAGGCTTGGTATAGTAATTGGTCTGATCATGGCCTATATAGAGTATCAACAAACTACCGTGTTGCTTCGAATAAACTTTCGATAGACCCCAAAAATGTATTACAACACTTACAATTTGCACATGATGATAAAAGTGTTCAAAAATTGGAAGCTATCTCAATAAATAAAATAAATAGAAAAATAAATTGAAAGTATGAAGACCTACGCGACAATATTTCGAAAGTAGAATTCTAAAATCTTTTCTTGAAGATAGAATACTCGAATTCTATTACGTCAACACTCCTCATTCTCTGATAATTATTCTATAGACAAAAATTCTTCAAAAAGCATCCGATTCTATCTTACTTGGCGTTAATGTGAAAAGATAAATCTGATGCAATATATTACTTAGGAAATAGCATTTAATTTGCTACCTGCGCGAGCCCTTTACAGACAAGGTACACTGCGGCGAAAAGGGGGAGTTCTAAGATCTTTTCTTTTAATCTGAAAGATTCACCTCTAAGTTTGAAATTTATCTGTGACGATATGTTTGTCTTAACTTTTACGTCTTTATCTCCTAAAAGACAGGAATCAGTCAATGGATTAAATGATTCAAGATCATTACACCTCATCTTGACTAACCCGCTCTTACTATTTATCGTCCCTGGCATTCGGAATATCCTATGAACATCCATAGTTACCTGTGGATCTACTTTGACTCCCAAGCTTTTAGTCACCTTCGCAAGTTCAGCCTTAAAACCTTCGTATCCGCCATTACGCTGAACTATGTTGGTTAATTTAACTACAGACGCTTGCTCAATTCCTAATCTGTCTGCTATTAGTTTACGCCATCCATACGAAAGTCCGCTCTTTGGAAATTTAATTAAAAAATCGCCGCCAGACCGATCTCTTCCTTTACGGACACCAATACTTTCTGTCATCATATTCGTTCCTATCAAATAACTTACTATATCTGATCTTGCTTCAGGACCAAGAAGATGGAATGATTTATCTGATGCAACGATATGAAAGCCATTGTTTCCTGAAAAATGTACCACGACCGATTTTTCTTCGATACCTAGATCGTTTGTTAAGACAGCAGTTAGATGCCGTACCTCTTTTTTTAACGCAAATATACACTTGTCGCAAGGAATGGAAGTCTTGTTCAAAGCCGTGCTCTTGCAACACTCGCATACATCAGATTTGGCACTAGAGACCTCGCTGCATCTTGTGCAGATAAAGTATGAATGATTGAGCTCACACGGAAGTTGCAAATCTTCTGCATCGATGTCAAAAATTAGATCAGCCCCTAACCACTGTTTTTCCTGCATGGAATAAGTAGGAAATCTGTAATATGCATTGGAACAATAGAAGTCTGTAGGAACATCGCGTACTAAAGTAGCAATTAGATCGCCTTTATTTCTAAATGATAAATGTCTGATCATTCCTGATCCAAACGGCACGTATCCGAATTCATGTTGTTCTAGATGCTCAGGGGTCTCAAGGAGATTAATGTGATTAAAATAATATTCTCTAAACGCGCTTTTAACGAGCGCTATGCTTTCATTCTCTATTGATTTATTTCTGCCAATCAATTCGATAGCCGTGGTGACGACGAAGTTGATTCCTTCCTCAGCGTCGTCAGTTTGCCGAATTGAATAGGGTTTGTTATCCCATTGCATTCTTCAGTTGCAAAGCAAAGATCTTGGTTCAAGAGTTTCTGGCAAGAAGGAACTGAGTATTTTGTGCCGCTTCCCCTAAGTCCTGCGAGGTGCTCTATCTGATATCTTGTGACTTTTTCATTATAATCAGGGGCGTTATGGAACAACGTAATTATTTCCTCGATACTCTTTCCAATTGCGAGTGCAAAAGTTGCAAGCATTAATCTAGCAGAATGTGGAAGATTTTCGCCTTTGTTCATCACGTCTAGAGCATGCTTGATGCAGGGAGGATACTCTTGAATCTTGTATTTTCGGTATTGATAATGAGGTGCTAATTGTACCTTCAATTCATCGACTTTGGTTTTGATCGCCTCAGGCAAGGTTGACAGGGTCATCGATTTAACCTTGTCGTAAATGAGCTGACTAAGCTCACTTCTAATTAGTCTCACAGTCTCATCGGCATCTAGATACACGAAACCCTTATGGACCAACCTGTTGATTATTTTCCATTCCTGTTCATGAAAGTGAGAAGCTCTCATTAAATAATCTGTAATTTTAACTTTGAACAATCGATTGCTATTTTCACTAACGTCAACATTGACTTTAAATAACTCTTTAAATATAGTCGATAGAATAAGACGCTTCTTTTGTTCATTTTTCTCCCTTATTAGATCTTCACTAAGGAATTTCTCCGCTCTCATTGCTTCGAAAAGCGAATGCTTCCTTACCACACCCTCGGTTCCGATTGATTTGACTATTATTAGGGTCACCAAAAAAGTAAGAATTTCAATTTCGTACCTGTCCAGCCTTTCATCAGGCAGCCCTTTCGCCACTTCTCTCTCTAACCTCTGAGCTGCTCTATCTATAATATGCTTCATCTCGGGTCGGTTAAATTCTTGAATATCAAAATGAGTTTCTCTAACATAGTCAGATGCCTCGTTCAAGAAGGGATACTTTGCGAGATCCCCCGTTCCAATTGTTATAGACAATGTTCGATGACAAGAGGTTACCAGCGTCCTAACATAAAAATTACATGCATCACGACAACGTGCGACAGAATTTTTAAATCTCGGTCATTTGGGTCAAGTTCATATCAAATGAATATTCGAGTAGGTTTCCATGTCTCTATTGCCGGCGGCATTTCAAATTCTGTTGACAATGCATCAAAGATGGGATGTGGGGCATTTCAAATATTTAGTAGAAATCCACGCGGGTGGGCTGCTAAGCCACTTGGAGAAGAGGATGTAAAGAATTTTCAAGCAAAATTAGCCAAAAGCTCGATCTCACAGGATTCAGTATTAGTACATATGCCTTATCTACCTAACCTGGCATCTTCAGATGGGGAATTGTACAGAAAATCAGTTGATACACTTGCAGCTGAGATACACAGATGTGGTGTATTAGGGATATCGTATCTTGTAATTCACCTTGGAAGCCATCTTGGAAAAGGAACTGAGAGTGGCATAAATCAACTAGTGAAAGGTTGTAAATATGCCATTGAAGACTCTCCACGTAGACAAAAGAAGAAAAATGTCTCGGTTAGAATTCTACTTGAGAATATGGCAGGTCAAAAAAATAGCCTAGGTAGCAAGTTTGAAGAAATTAGACTAATACTTGATAAGCTAAAAGACGACGGATCCTTCGGAGTTTGTTTAGATACTTGTCATGCCTTCGCTGCGGGCTATGACTTGCGGAAAAAAGAAGATGTTGAAAAAATGTTAGATCATTTTTTCTCAAACGTAGGATCGAAGGAGTTGAAGGCAATACATTTGAACGATTCAAAAGGTGATCTGAACTGCAAAGTGGATCGTCACGAACACATCGGGCTTGGAAAAATAGGAAATGCAGGATTTGCAGCACTGCTAAACCACAAGTCACTCATGGGTTTGCCAATGATAATGGAAACCCCAGTGGATGATACTAGGCGTGATATAGACAATTTGAGGATAGTGTTACAGCTTGCCAAGAGGATGAGCGGTTCGTCCGATATTCGAGCACCATGAAAACTTCCACGATGTCGGGCTGGACAACAAATTTAAAGCATATCATTAGGTTCTTGGTAAGACGTTAAGAAATGAGTAATTACGAATTCATTATGAAACTTGCCCTAGAAAGAGGGTTTTATTTTCCAAGCTGTGAGATCTACGCCGACGCTCCGGCCGGCTTTTGGGAATACGGCCCTAGGGGTGTTAGTATAAAAAACAAGTTCATTGACCTTTGGCGAAGAGAACTTGTCAGACGTGATAGCATGATGGAAATTGACGGTTCTCAGATTATGAGCAAGAGCGTTTTTGTAGCTTCCGGACACATCGGTAATTTTACGGATCCTATCATAAAATGCAGTAAGTGCAATTCTACCTTTAGAGCGGACAGATATATCAGCGAAAAAACGGGCGAGAATGTACCGGAACGAATGGTTGATGAGGAGATATATCAACTTATCAAAAAATACCAACTTAAATGTCAGAACTGTAACGGAGATTTCGGGAATGTAAACAGATTCAACATGATGTTCAGAGTGGGAATAGGCCCAGCTGCAGAGGAAGCGTATCTCAGGCCCGAGACCTGCCAGACAATATTTGTAGATTTTGGTAGAGTTTTCAAAACAATGCGTGGGAAACTTCCATTGGGTATAGCCCAAATTGGCAAGAGCTTCAGAAATGAAATAGCGCCACGGCAGAGTCTATTAAGGCTTCGAGAATTCTATCAGGCCGAGATTGAGGTATTCTGTAATCCCAGCAAATTAAATGATTTGCCGAGGTTTGAGGAGGTTAAAAATACTGTTCTAAATATTTACGATGAAAGCGAAAGAGTCACTCAAGTAAAGGCAGAAGAAGCTCTTCAAGAAGGGATGTTGCCAAACAAATTAGTAGCATATTATTTATCTCTCCTGAACGAATTTTACTCTAAAACCGGGATAGACATGAAGCGAACGCGTTTCAGACGGCTCTCTGAGGCAGAGAAAGCTTTCTATGCATCTATCGCATTCGATTTTGAAGTAGAGACAAGTATCGGATGGCTGGAACTTGTGGCGTGCAATTACAGATCCGATTATGACTTGAAAGGACATTCTGCAACAAGCAAGCAAAATCTTGAGGTGATTGATCCATTAGATCAGTCAAAGGTCTTACCTCACATCTTTGAACTTTCTATGGGAATTGATCGAAGCCTTTACACTATATTGGAACATAGTTACTTTCAGGATTTCGAACACGATAATAGGATTGTTTTGAAACTCAAACCCTATCTTGCCCCTGTGTCAGTAGGGGTGCTTCCACTGATGAATAAAGACGGGCTGGCAGAAAAGGCAGAGGGAATTTATGCCCATCTTAAACAAGACTTTGACACCTTTTTGGACGTGTCAGGATCAATAGGTAGGAGATATAGGCGACTTGAAGAAATTGGAACTCCATTTGCAATTACAATTGATAAAACAACAATGCAAGATGATACGGTTACTATCAGAGATAGAGATTCAATGCAGCAGAAACGAATCCTTGTATCTGAGCTAAGTAATTTTTTTCACAACGCTCTGCAGGATTCGAAATAAATAGATACACTATGGCTATCGGCACATGCGAATGAAATATTCTCTTGGAATAGCAGTACTCTATATGGTCCAGCGGGAGCGGTATTTTTCGACTTAGCCAACCTGCTATTAAGATACCAAGATGTATAATTCCATCCCGAACAATTTATCTCATTAATGATAGTGTCATAATTCCAAAAAATGTATGTCTCTGATTAGAAATAAGAAATAATCTATTCCTAATGATAGTGTCATAATTCCAAAAAATGTATGTCTCTGATTAGAAATAAGAAATAATCTATTCCAGGACCTAGTACTCTTTTGGTCGAAGAAAATACTATTTCTGCATTCCATCTTTTACCTACATCTTTGATCTGTTTCCATCTTTGATACCCAAGTTTCTTGATTAGCGGTACTTCTCTTGTTCTTACCTGACATCCTTTTTCTCTTGTAGTTGCGTTATTTCTTATTGCAATAACGGGTTCAACGACACATTTCATTGTATAGAACGACGGGAGAGGCTATTCTAACTATACCTTTCAGTATAGTTATTCGAGATTAACAAGGTCAGCGTTTGATCGGATCAATTTGACTACAACTTCAAACCAATGAACAATAGATACTTTTTACTAAATAATTTAAAAGCTATTACATCATTATAACATATCAAGTATATTGAGCGAAAACAGGAGAACCAGAAAAATTGAAGAGAAAAAAACTGTCCTAAACGAGGATGATGTCTTACCAAGTGAGAAATGGCTTGTAAGATTTATCAATCCTAACTCAAGAAGACCACAAGGGTCGGCATTTGTCAGACAATTTCATGCGCCTGGTTTTTATGAAGCATATGATACGGTTATGACTTATGCTGAGAAATCAAATCTCGATATTCTATGGTTCAAAGAAAAAACGAGGTGTGGAGATGAATATGCGAACCGTAATTTCCTAGAATTGGAATCATACTGTACTTACTGTAATAAAAAATTTAATCATCTGGATCCTCTGCCATGCGCAAATGAAGATTGTACTGCAGAATTCTGTTCTAAAGAGTGTGCAATAAATCATCATCTTATGCGACACCCGAGGCCTAATTAATCATCATCAGCGCTGCTCATTATAGCTATGTCTTTCAAATAAATGACTCCGATGATCAAACACTAATTCACAATTCACGATGACCTTTGAGTAGATCCATAGTTACTATTCTTATTCTTTCAGGATCACCTTTGAATTGAGTCAAGCAAGGAGTTGAGTACTCCTGGGGAGCTCTGTCCCTGCAATCTCTTATTGTAAATCCTATAGATCGAAAAATTCCTGATAGCCAATCAACCCAATTGTCGTAAACTTCGTCTGGAACGGGTTCAAGAAGATCATCGGTTATCTCGGTAACAAGGCGAAGTAATCCTCCAGTCTTTAATTTTGAATACACGATTTTATAGAACGATTGCCATCTACTCTGATTCGGCTTGTCAATATACGCAGGATCTGGAAGTACATCGAGGATCTGATCAATAGAGCCATCAGGGAACATGGGAAGAATCTCTTCAAAAGACGCGTTCAATAAAATAACATTTTTGTCAAGTTTCATATGCCATTCTGCAACTTCAAAATGCTTCCTGTCTAACTCAATTCCGACGTATGTGGGTGTTGTAATGTTAGTTTTTAATTCGATATCGGAACCCTTCTCTACGAGTTTTTTTAAGAGGTGACCATCACCCATTCCAAATTCAACTATCACTTTTGAGGAACTTTTCAAAGCAAAGCTTAACCTCATTAATTTGTCTGAGGACAACGGACTACGTGGGTAAATTTGCTTGTGCGCTTAGTTTTATCAAGATCTGAGTAGCTCTCCCTCAAGAAGCTGCTGAACTAACTGTACTACTTCTTGTTCGACCTGCTCCCTCGGCAAAGCGAGCTTACCTGAAAACTGATCTGTGAGCTCATTGATTGTTTTTGTGCCGTCACAACTCTCCCAAAAATCTACTATCGCATGATTTACCATAAATCCTTGTTCTCTCTCATTCAACAATGCTAGCGACCCATCTTCCTGCTTAGTTAGTCTACCTTTCTTTAAGGGTTGATACTTTTCATAGTCTACTTGGAATCGTAGCTTAGGCTTGCCAAATCCCATTTTCTCACGAGCAGCAGGATCCATCTTCTCGATACTCCAAGGTGGATCCCATACTATGTGCACATCGATGTCGCCTATACCATTAATCTTTCCCACATACCTTTTCACATCACTAACTAGAGTGTCATGAAGCGGACAACCTCGTGTTGTCATGGTCATCTTTATATCGACATTATTGTTTTCAGGTTCAACCTGTACACCATATACCAGGCCGAGCTCTACTATATTCACAGGAATCTCAGGATCCATGCACTTTCGTAGTGCAGAATATACTTGATCATTAGTAACTAGCTGTGCTGACATACACGACGGGTATTGGGCACCTACGCGATAAATACTTTCCGTACTTCCTGTATTTCTATACACACATTTCTAACCTAATAGATTTTTTAGGCTTTCTTCAAAAGGTGGTTTAATAACTCCCTTTTCCGTAATAATGCTCGAGATCAATTCAGGTGGAGTTAGATCGAACGCCGGATTAAATACTCGAATCCCATGAGGTGCAATCCTATTCCCTGCTATTTTGATGACCTCTTCTACTGGACGTTCTTCAATAACGATGTCACTTGGGTTACTAATTAAATCAAACGTAGAAAGAGGAGCGGCAACATGAAATGGTATTTTATGTAGATTTGCAATCACCGCCACCTGATATGTTCCAATCTTGTTGAAGACGTGTCCTGTGCGTAAAACTCTGTCTGCACCAACTATAACACGTTTTATCATGCGACTAGACATCATATATCCTGCAGCTGTGTCTGGAATTAGACTTACGTCGATCCCGTCATGCTGCAATTCAAATGTAGTCAATCTTGAACCTTGCATAACCGGGCGAGTTTCGGTAACTACTACTCTTATGCGCTTGCCAGCTTCGTTAGCTGCTCGTATGACTCCCAAAGCTGTACCATACCCCACCGTTGCTAGCGAACCAGCGTTGCAGTGTGTCAAAATCACGTCTCCTTCTTCTATCAAACAAGCGCCGTTGATTCCCATCTGTTTGTTAATCTGAATATCTTCTTCAGCCATTTTCAAAGCTTCTTCAAGAGTTGCCTTTTTCACATTGGCGATATTTTTTTGTTCCCTTGCCTTTTTCATGACCCGTTCGAGTGCCCATACGAGGTTGACAGCTGTAGGGCGAGTGGATTTCAAGACGTCATACGCCTTGTGCATCTCTACGAGTAGTTCTTGTAAAGTTTTTGAGTTACTACGCGTTGCTGCGAGGGAAAGTCCAAAAGCAGCAGACACCCCTATTGCAGGAGCACCTCTTACTATCATATTTTTTATAGCATTGGCAACTTGCTCGTAGTTATCAAATTTAACATACACTAACTTATTTGGTAATTTAGTCTGATCAATCAGAACTACCGATCCGTCTTTCCAAGCGACTGTTCGTAAAAATTCCCGCCTATCTTCTTTGCTGTCGCCACACATCTGAACCATTTATTCGAAGGAATTCATTAGGTCAGTTATTATAAATTTAACTTATTCATTTAATTCTCTATTGGATGGATAATTCTAGTGATAGTTCACTATTTCTGGTCGGACAGTAACGGTCAGCTACTGGTATCATGGTATATGTCAATATTTCTTAATTTATTGACATCTTCGAATATATATTTTCACTATCTGTTACTGCTGCCTATTCCGATTGTAGCGTAAGTAGTATGGTCAAAAACCGTCCTATCCAGAATGCTGCGTCCGTCGTAAATCGGTACTCCGTCAATATCTTCAGGTGTCAAAGTACGATATTCAACATGGTCTGCTACGATCATAATAAGATCCGTACCCTTAATAGTGTCATTGAGGTTTGAAGACAAAATGACGTTATTATCTTGGAACAAAGCAGGGTCGGTTTTTACCAAAGGGTCGTGAACACGTATCTCCTTTACCTGCATTTTCTGAAATTCCTTGATGACCTGATAAGTCGGAGACATTCGAGTATCTGAAACTCCACCTCTAAACGCTAGGCCTAGTAGAGTCACAGTCATCCTATCCAACGATATATCTCGTCTTTTTTTCTTGAGTTCTAATAATTTTATTGCCTCCTTTACACAGAATGCAGGCATGGCATCGTTCACAGCTCTTGCTAGTTTCGTGATATCGCAATTGCCTTTCACCTGTTCTGCGCTATGAACTATAAACTGCGGATAAACGGGTATACAGGCACCTCCTACACCTACACCAGGTTTATGTAAATGACAGAACGGTTGTGAATTAGCAGCGTCTCTGGCTTCCCAAAAATTAACCCCTATTTTTTCGCAAAACTTCGCAAGCTCATTTGCAAGTGCGATATTAACATCGCGATACACACCTTCCAAAAGCTTTTCAGTCTCCGCGGTCCTGATGTTACTAACTGAAAGAACGCCCTTTTTAAATATGAGAGAATAAATCATTCTTCCTATTTCCATGCTTTTTGGACCTGCGCCAGAGATTACAGCAGGGTACCTTTCTTCAATGTCTTGTATCGCACGACCCTCGTAAATTCTTTCGGGATTATAGAGCATATAAAAATCGTCCTCAACGTCTAGACCGCTTTCTTTCTCAATTATTGGCAACACAAGGTCCTCGGTAGTCCCAGGCGGTACGCTAGGGTTGAGGGCAACTACGTCACCTTTTTTTAGCCCTTTTCCTATTGCTGACGATACTTCATTAACAGCTGTGAAGTCAGGAGAATTATTATCTGAAAATAGAACTGGAACACAAATCATTTTAAGATATGAGTGATGCGATGCTTTTTTCAGATCATTGTAGATTTCAAAGCGTTTCGTCGCTAATCCGCTTGCGAAGGCCTCGTTGACGCCCGGCTCTGGAAGATGCGATTTACCATTGCTTGCACTTTCCAATACGGTTGGTGATTTATCCACCCCTATTACGTGTGCTCCTGCTCTAAGCCACACCGATGCCATAGGTGAGCCAACATGTCCCAAACCATAAATTGCAATTTTGAGCTCGCCAGATCTTATTTTTTTTGCAATTTCGGATTCCGAAAAACCAATGGAAGATGGTCGTGCAGGATAAGTCAATTCTGGGCACTTTTCCTCTATTAGATGCTTTGGATCTGAGGTAACCATTGAAACACCTTATTTTAATTAGCATATTATTGTATGTTCTGTTTCCTTCTATGTCCTGAAAGATGTCTGAACGGTAGGCAAAAGTTGTTACCACCTTGACCATATTATTTGTCTTGCGTTCGTAGCGGACTTGTCGTTAGCATTTCCTTGACGTTGCTTGTTGTTTAAGCTCAATTGTTCATTATACCTATGTGTTCAAACTTGTTTAATTCCTGATGATATGTCCAAATTAATGAAAAAAGGTAAAATCGAATCGATTGTGTTAATGGATGTTTTATAATGGAAACTTCATTAGACTGGTATTCCACCGAAGAGTGGATGCACTGCTTCTAAAAATCACTTTTAGACATATTTTGCAATCTTTGATAATTCAGCTTTCCATTTCTTTTTTTACACTCGAGAATATATTATGTAGCACGGTTACATAGTTTGATATTAATTCACCACATTCCATCTCATCCCGATGCTTCTCAAGATCATTTCCAAATGACATTGTCAAGGATTTGGGGAGTTTGAGGTATTCATTCATGTAGATTAAAAGTGATAAATACATCAAACGCATTATGTCGTCGCTATTATCCTGATTCAAGTTCATGCTGGAAATAACATTGGAAACTATAACCGCAAATTGAGATGATAAAATTGCTTTATTGAATTGTTCGTCCTTGACTTTAATTGCTTCCATATATAGTAAATCTTCAATCGCAGATGCCATCTTGTGAATATTGTTGTCTTTCTGGCTAACAACATTGCCATTGTCGTTGCTTCCGTTGTCGCCTGACATACTATATGGTAATAATGGATTTTTGATGTTATTATAGGTTATTTGTTAATTCTCGATAGTTATTAATAATATCAGGATCTATCAATCCTTGGACTACCATTTGTTTACCTGTTGACAAGATAATATCCATTGCTACGGCGCTATAGGGAATTTCAAACTGATCTATTTTTTCAGGCTCAAAAGTCTCAAAATATCTGTCGCAAATACCTTTGGAACAGGAAAAAGCGATAACCTTATCGATTTTACGGCCGCCTGATCCTCCGGCTCTTCCACCAGCAGAACCATGTGATTCCTGAACCATCAAAATGAAAATGTCGTTTTGATTATTGTTTCTTAGGTCAATGTCGCTGTTTGCCACAACCAACTTTCTCTGAGGCAATTCTAGAACATCATCGATAGATTGTTCTGCCATCGTATAAGGCCACGTGTGTTATTATTATAGATTATGTAGAGACTATACCTTTACTATCCGAACTCCAATATTAGGAGGCGGCTTCAATTGCTCGCGTCTGAGTACATTGTAGAATGGCTCCAAGATATGGATAGCCTGGCCGCAACGAGGCTCAGCGTCCAGTTTAATAGATGTATGATTTCTTACGGGACATTAGTCTACACAGCTATTCTGTTTCCATAAGTTCAGTCCAACATCTTGTACAAAACTCATTATCCTGAACTATTTTCTGTTCCAACGTTATTCTATGAAGGTCATATGGATGGTTACACATTACGCAGAGTTGCATCATACTGCTCTATTACAAGTTACATTTTTAATTTTTTGTATTTTTCTATGAATCGGGATTACTTAGTAGCTGTAATTATAGTTGACATATTGTCAGTAAAACTTATAGAGGTGGCTCTCAAGTGCAATACACGTACCTATTTCCTTGTGTGTAAAAATCGAATCACTTGCCTTTTAAAGGAGCAGTATATTTTTAAGTAACCTCATTATCGCTTACTATCGCGCATGATAGACTATGAATTCCTATACGCATTTACTAAAGAAGTATTAAAGCTTGATAAGTCTATCAGATGGGTAGGAATTGCGAACAAATACGGGATCCTTTTGAACGTAGAGCACCGAGAGGGATTGCAGCCCCTCATGACGGATGAGGAAAATGAAGAATATGCTCATCTAACCGTGACTAGGCATAAAACTAGGGTAAAATTTGAACCCGTAACAGGACCGCTAATTTACGCGTTAGGGAAATATGAAAAGCTAAACAGAGCCACACTCCACATAAATGAGAATTACTATCTGCTTATAACACTTGATATAGAAGAAAGGAATTTCGACAACATAATTACGGAAAAAGTTATTCCATTAATAAGGAAAGAGAAAGGAAATTTTAAGCTTGATAATGGAGCGGCACATAACAAAACCACAAATGCGTGATGCTGTACCACACTATGATTAATATTTGTCATGGAATTTATTATTTGGATGGAGACTAAATTTGTCCGAGTATGAGGCCGGAACATTCCGATGTGTAGACTGTGGCAAGGAATTCTTGACGAAAATGGAGGCAGATAACCATTATCGAAAAACCCATGCTGAAGAGGAAACCGCGGCCCTAGAATAATACGGTATTAGCACATGATGACTGATACTTTATTTTAGATCTTATTTGCATGCTTCAATATAGTAGTGAGATATTACGGAGTTTTATAATATCTGAACTGTTTTTCTGTAGAAGATAGATCGTTTCGATTGAGCTTAACACCATAACATTTCATAGGGCAAAGGATAACAATTTTTCTTATAAAATAATATTATTTATAGAACCGACATACTTGTTTTTAAACTCATAGTTAGTTGTAAGTAATGTACCGTGATAGATCTAGATAAGCTAAAATACAAAGTTAATTATAATCATTCTCTCTATAATTTCAAGACAAGGCAGTATGAAAGTAAAGAGGCTACATATATTAGTTATAAAGAAGCGAGGGCCAATCAATGGAAATGCGAGAAATGCCAGGTTATGTTTGCTACTATCAAAGAGTTAAAATTTCACAAGATTGAGCAGCATTCGTATTAAACAAAGCGCTGATATCACTGACGCACGAAAAAAACCAGGTCAAAATGCTAGAAGTTGAAACAACCAGTGTTCTGATAATCCTCGGTAGATTTATGTAAATGTACGTTCTGTCGAATTCGATAAAAAATATGTAGACACTCGAAGCCCATCTATGTGTCATCTTACTAGTTTTCGCAGGTGATTGGGTCTCATCTGGGTAGTGGCACCACTACAGAGTGTTATCGAGTCCTTCTCGTTTCTCTGTACTGCTCCTTCATCTCTCTCACCCACGAGTTTTTCAACGAATATACATTCTGAAGCTTCCTTGGTTTACATTTTGAGAGTACATAAGAGCACATAAGAGGAAAATAAACGGAAGAATCCCCATATACCGTTACATTTCTTTCATGCGATGTTTTGATCTTGCCCCAACTCTTTCCCTCCTGCAGAGTTGCACCTGATAGGCCTCCTGTGTCGGAGCGGGCATCGGTCACCTGAATGACATAATCATGCCCGCCTTCTTTAATCTTCAATATTTGATAAAGAGCCGGCCCAGTTTGCTGGAAAAAGTTTTTTGGAACTCCACCACCGAGTTCAACCCCTCCTGATCGTTTACTCTTCCAGAGAATCGCGGCTGACTCTGCAACATCCAAAACGACGTTGGGAAAAAGCTCATTTCTTCCATCGAACATTAGCGGGAGCATATTCAGACCAATTGAAGAGTCGCCAATTGCGGGTATGTAGACAGGCACATTACTTTCACAAGCGGCGACTACAAATGATTTGCCAGGGTGAGGAGAGTTTTTTTTCGCAGCTCTTCCCAATATGTACGATATATCCGCAGTCGATACGGCAAAGGGAACGCTATCGCCGATATTGGTGCCAGCTCTCAATTCGTTCTGCAATATTATATCTTGAGCCTGGAGTGTGCCTTTCTCCTTTATATACACGTCATATATTCTCACAATTTCTTTCGAATAAAGGATATCATCGTCGACATTGAAATGTCCCTGACGCACAGGTAAGTCGTAAGCAAAATGCAAGTCGTGATAAACATTGGCGCCGGTGGTAACAATCCAGTCTATGAATCCATTCTTGATCATGGTTGCAATAGCCTTGCCCATGCCTATCGGGGTCATGGCGCCGGCCAATGTCAGGCATACAGTAGATTTTGCCCGTAACATATCCGCCATCATTTTACCGGCCTCGGCCAGACGTCGAGCGTTGTAACCTGTAGATCCAAAAAAATCCATCAATTGAGAAACCGTCATCTCAGCAAAGATATCTGGCGGTTCTATTTTCCTTCCTCTAAAGGTGTGAGCCTTGTCCACATCATGATGAAAAATCACTTACTTTTAAGAATTTTATATATTTTTTATTTTTTTGAATATCTAACAGTTATGTGAAACGTAACATTGGTACGATAACAACATGATAACCAATTTGTGATAGGTATTATCTACTGATTTACAATCAAAATTTATGATGATAATGATTAGGATGATATGGATTACATTCAAATCTTTAATGCCCATTTGGAAAATTTCATGTAATAAAACATATCTCATTATTAATTCTGTCTGTAGATTCATCTCCCCGATCTATTTAGAAAAGTCTGTTTAGTCTCTCTCGCCTCATTTTTAATATCTTCCATTTCCTGATATTGCATTTTCCGTACTATTCAGCTTAGTAGTACTGCTGCAGTCAACACGTACACGATCTTATCTAAATCAATAGCGCTGGTGAGAATCAATTGCAGTCCTTGACGAATGAAAAATATTAACTGAAATCAGCAAGAATTTTATCCTTGCTTGTTAATATTGGCGTATGAGAAGTTCTCGCAAAAAACAGAAGAAAGGTGATCGCATACTGGATGATGTAGTAATAGATCATTCACTACAATCTACTAGTGTTAGCTCAATTATCAAAGCCATGTTAACTTCTGGTGGTTTTCAATCTAGAAATCTTTCATTCGGTGTGGAAATTTTGAGAAGCATGCAAAATGAAAAGCGATGCACAAAATTCCTTTCGTTTGTTGGGGCATTGTTGTCTACAGGTGTGAGGGGAATTATACGAGACATGATAAAAGAAAATATGTTTGACTGTGTAATCACCACATGTGGGGCGCTAGATCATGACATAGCCAGAACTTATCGGCAGTACTATGCCGGAGATTTTAGAATGGACGATTCTATCCTGTTAAAGAAGAAAATTCATCGTTTAGGAAACGTGTTAGTTCCGGAAGTTAGTTATGGCTCACTGATAGAAAAAAAGGTTCAATCCTGTTTGAAAGATTTGTATAATGTACAAAAGGAGAAACGTGATTTTTCAGCTTATGAAATCATAGACTACATTGGGAGCACTTTGAATGAATCATCTTTTCTTTATTGGGCTCACAAACGTAATATTCCTGTTATTGTGCCGGGAATAGTCGACGGTGCAGTAGGGAATCAAATTTGGATGTTCCAACAGCAGCACAAAGATTTGAAAATCGATATCTTGAAAGATGAATCCAAATTGTCGGATCTCGTTTACGATGCGACAAAAACAGGAGCATTTATGATAGGCGGCGGCATTTCAAAGCATCACACCATATGGTGGAATCAGTTTAGAGGTGGACTGGATTACGCGGTGTACATTACATCCGCTCCAGAATGGGATGGGAGTTTGAGTGGTGCGCTTCTGTCAGAGGCGATCTCTTGGGGCAAGGTAGCAGAGAATGCGTTGCAAACAACAATTTTTGGTGAGGCTACCACGTTGTTGCCCTTCATTTATGCTGCTCTAAAAGAAGGAAATGGAGAAAAATAACATGCTTTTCAATATGATTGCCTATATCAATAGTACGATTGGTATTACTAATAATGTTAAATCAGTTAGGCACAATTGCTTAGTATTTTGATAGATATGCAGGAGATCGATTGATGGCATTTTTATTTTGAAGTTGTCATGTTCGTGTGGGCCATATTTTTGGCCATGGTCTTGGTCATCTTGCCAGCAGTAGTTGCATTATTAGTTATTGGTGTTCCTATCGATCCTGTCGAAGATGGAATGGAAGATCGAATAGTATGATGGGATGAAGATTGTTTCAACGGCTGCTGCGGCGCTGGGTGGGTGATATTCACAAATACTTCATGGTAGGGGTTTGAAGTTATTTTCGGTACGTAGTTATGATTGATCTTGTATATCAGCACTGCAAACACCAGACCTGGCCCGTTGCCCTGAAAACTAGGTGATGAATACGCTAGACTGAGTGGCTGGGTCCCAGGGTTTGGGCCTATTGGAAACTTGACATGCTTAACATAAAGAGCAACCGTACCTGGCGAGTAGTTAGGTTGCAAATTAGACAATTGCCCTCCCTGGGCATACAGGACTGGTCTGAAGGGGATAAGCTGACCAAGAAGAGTCGTGTCCCAGAATCTGGGAGTAGCAGTAAACCCATCCATTTGAAGGTAATTGGTCGTGTCAAATCCTCCAATCCTCATAAACCACTGCTTCTTGCTTTCATCACCGCCGCTTCCCAAAACATAAAATGAAGTACCATTAGCTAACGTGAATCTCTGTGCTACTACGTACACGACGATATAGTCCGCCTTTAAGTCCTGAGCAATTTTAATTCCATTTTGTTTTTGGTCAATAAACATTTTTGCAATAGTGGCAATTCGCGTTTGGTTAATGGTCGCGTTATCAGCCAGACTCGTTTTATTACCTAGAGTGGTTATCCAATATCCGTAATCCCACCACGATGCGATAACGGCGTTTTTGGGTGTATCCTTTGCAATCCAATTTAATGCGTTTATCCAGTCGTTAGTCTGGAGTCTATAGCCTGTCCCTCCGTTGGCAATAGATGGTGGGATGTCTGCAGAAGTCAGCCAGTTCGAGTTGGGAGGGTATACCATCGGAATACAGAGCATAAAAATTATTACTACAACATATGCCGTTATCACCCATCGACTTTTTACAGGTAGGACTTTTGACCCTTCAACAATTTTTTTCCTTGCCTTTTTCGATTGTGACGTTAATATAGATGATGTAGAAGGTGATGAGGATTCTCGATCTAGATAGGTTCTCGTTATCTCATAGAGCCCTATTCCTGCTAGCACAATAATGCCGATCGACGCAAACACCAAGAGTCTTGCAAACGTAGCGCTGACGTAGATTGATGTGAGACCTAGAATTAATGCAAATATTGACATTTCATCTCTACGTCTGAATGCTATCCACACGCCTAGTCCAGCGAACATCAGCAGGATAGAGTAATTTGTAAAGTAGTCCACCAGTGTGGGTGTAAAATGTTCAGCGACAGATGCAACTAGCTGGTTTTCAGTAGATAGAAAAGGATTAATCGCGTTAAGGTATCTAAAAGATGAATGATGGTATGCTCCAACTCCAATAAATCCGATTCCAACCGCAAAAAACGCAATCAAAAGAAAAAGTGTGTTTCGAATTGCTTTTCTAGGTCCGCTGAATTTTTTCACAAAGTGAGCTATAGCCAGAAATGATGTGCCACCCATCAATACAATACCTGCTAAACCAATGACAAAGGAGATTCCAGGTCTCGGAAAAGCTCCTGCACATAAGATCGTGAACACGGTAAATGCAATGGCAACATACATCGGAATCGTGGTATCTTTTCTGAAGAATGGTAAAGCAACAAAGAATATTGAAATGGGAATACTGAAATACTGCACTCCTCCCCAGGACGCATTCGCTAATCCCAAGAGAAGTCCTCCTGCAATTGCCTTCAGAATAGCATACTTGACTTCTTTATGTTTGATCGCAGAGAGAAACAGATACACTGCCAATAAAGCAAAGAAAAGTCCGAGAGGCTCTGACTTGAACCACCCCAAGTTGCCTCTTTCAATAATTGCTGGGGCAAATGCAAACAAAAGTGCTGAAAACATACCTGCAGTAGTACCCCAAATCGTCCTGACAATGGCAAACACGACTATCGTAGTCAGCGAACCTAGGACCACTGGTAGCATAATTGTGAAGTCTAAAAGTGAGCTGCCTGCGCCAAAAATCTTGTAGAGGAAAGCAGCTACTATGTGAAGTCCTGATTGTGATGTTGCCGGAACATCTCTCCCTTCAGGATACCACGACAATGTATCATGCCACTTAAAGTAGGCATTAAGACCATGATCTACTATATACTTTGTAGCGCGATAGTCAAAGTAAGGATCAAATTCATTAAGATAAAATCCATATTTTGAAGGGTAAGATCGCATAATAAAAGCAGTCGTAAAAGCAAGAGCCAATACCCCAATGACTATTAGATCTCTTACCCGAAGTTCAAACCGACCGGTCGTTAGAATGGTTTTACCCCCTTCAAGCATTAATGGATGTTAATTGGATCACCCTTTTTTTAAGGTACTGTCGTGTCACGTGGGGAGGCAACGGCTCACAGTGAGGTGCATATGCATCACTAGAGTAGTATTTTTAGTTAGACCGGGGAAAAAATTCACATACTCCTCAATTGAGAAAAGAAGGGGTGCGTTACAGTGTAAACACTGTACTTTCAACGCATTAAAGATCATATAAGATCTTTATTTCTTGGACTTTGCCCCTTTCTTTGCAGACTTAGCTGCTTTTTTCTTTGCGGCCATTCGCTTTTATATAGAAAAAGGTACGTATATAAGTTTTTTAATTATGAAAATAAAAAAGATAGACCTTATTATTTATTTTTGGATGATAGAATATTATTTGTTGTTGCTAATCCAGTCTTAGTATTTTTGTCTCACATATTGTAACGAGGTCTCTAAATGTTTCTGCATCTTTTTCATTTCCAACTATAGCTCCATAATGCATAGGTATTACTAGTTTTTTCGGTCTGATAAGTTCATTTGTTGCCTGCGCAGCCTCTTTCGCTGTCATAACATAAGTCCCAGAAACCGGCACGAATGCAATATCCGGCTTAAGTGATTCCATTTCAGGAATGATGTCAGTATCTCCTGCGTGATATATACGCTGACTATTTAGTGTAAAAACAAATCCTACCTTTTCATCTGCTTTTGGATGAAATTTTTTATTCGTGTTATATGCAGAAACGATTTCAAGCTGAATGTCTTCGATGGTTAATTTATCGTTAGGCTTTACTCCTATGAAATCTTTTAATTCTAACTGTCTTGCTTGCTCAGCGCATTCCCGTGCGCCAACCATGGTAGTTTGTTTATTTATGACATGTTTCAAATCTTCAATACTCATATGATCAAAATGATTGTGAGAAATAAGAACCAAGTCTGCGTCATTTATGTTGTGATGTCCGCTTGTCAGCTGATAAGGGTCTACGTATATTATCTTCTTTCTGTTCTTATTATTATTTCCGATGATTCGATATCCATCATGTCCTGTCCAATAAATCTCAACACCATCGTAAGATATCATATAACTGCTTTTTATAAGCAGAATGTCACTACTTAAATTTTTAAAATTTTTTCTTCAACGACAGGAGTTACAATTCTCAATATATTATTGCTTAGGGTAAATACTAAAATGTTGTTTATGAGGAGTCTCTTCTTTAAATTCCTGTCGATGGTCGCAGCGGCGCAGTTGTGGCTCATAGCATAATTAAATATAGCGTCGTCTACATGTCGAAAATTTGCAACTTGAATTATTTTTGATTTAGATCTAGAAATATGGATTGCAGTTTTTGCTATCATGGCCTTTTTTGGACCCGAGGTTTGCTCTAAGTGTTTCAACTCTTTAATCACAATATCCGGAACTAAAAAGTTGACGTTGCCGATCTCTTTCTCAACCTTGTCTATGCATTTTATCGGAACCGACACAAGAACCATTAAAAAACTAGTATCACAAATTACATCCATGTATTACATTCTTGTCTTTTAGGCTGTCCTTATTTTAAACAAACTCCATTTAGTGATCAGGAGAGCCCTATATTCAGCAGTCGTCAATATGAAAATAATAATAATGGAGAAGAATAGACCATGATGTGATAGTACATAAATTCTAGGACAGACATACAAACTCCTGCATCTAAGGTACCTTATCCAGCAGCTGCTGTCTACGCAGTCACAAATGGGGCTTCTATGCACTTTTTCTAAGTGAAATGAGGAAAAAGTACAAATGCCCAACAACCATAATGAGACGAAGAGCAAGACGAAGCACGGAACTCGTTCATAATGCTACGCCTGCACCTATCAGCCTCCATCTATCCGTGATTCTTCTACTAATTGCAACTCGGCTACGAGGCATCATGCAAACAGGTTTTCTAAGCTTTACCTCTATCTTGCCATCCTTGGCACTCATAACTGTTCCTAATGTCGCAGCGGTCCCAATATTCAGGCGAAGTGGTTCCTTGACCTTGATCGGTTCTACTTTGACCATGTCTTGTGTACCGACTGCTGTATCAAAAAGGTGTACTTCGACAAAGATATCGTAAACATCTTCAGGAAGAAAATCTGGTTTTCCAACTACTGATCCAATAAGGGAATCACTCTTAACGAAAGTTGGATCTAACTTAGTTCCAATAGCAACGAGTCCTCCTGGCCTTACCTTTTCAACAAGGCCCGCTCCTGTTCCAAGTGTGGAAATGGTCGAATTAATTGGCTCGTATTTACCTTTCTTCTCATCCAAAAAACCGGGACGAATTTGAATCTCATCTTCGAGTTTGAATTCCCCCTGAATTAATGCACCACCAATCACTCCACCTTTGACTTGCTTTATTGGAATGCCAGGTTTGTTAACATCAAACGAACGCAATACATGCATTACCGCTGTGGCATCACTCTTCCTTGGTGGAGTTTTGATATTATTTTCGATAGCTTCTATCAAAGCATCGATATTGACTTTGTGCTGCGCTGATACAGGAATTACTGGAGCCTCTTCAGCAACACTGGCTTTTACAAAACTTTTTATTTCTTTATAGTTCTTAACTGCGTCGTCATAATCCGTCAAATCTACCTTGTTTTGAACTATCACGACCTGCTGGATGCCCAATACTTGTAAAGCGAGGAGGTGCTCTCTCGTCTGGGGTTGAGGAACTTTTTCATTTGCTGCAACTACAAGAATAGTCCCATCCATTAGAGCCGACCCTGAAAGCATATTTGCCATCAAACTTTCATGACCTGGAGAGTCAACGAAACTTACTACACGAGATAGCTCACCTTGTTTACCGCAGTTTGTACAAGTAGGGCTTGTGGAATAACAAAGAGGAGGAGGACACTCTAGACATTTGTAAAAAGCCGCGTCAGCGTATCCGACCTTAATTGTAATACCTCTTCTTAACTCTTCACTGTGCGCACTGGTCCAAACACCGGTGATCGCTTCTATTAAAGTTGTTTTACCATGGTCTACGTGACCAGCTGTACCTATATTGATATTAGGTTGATATCCATATTCTTTGATATACCAATCTGGCAGTGTGTCCCTCCAGTGCAACGAGGATCCTAGATTTGTTGAGAAATATAAGGTTAATTACCCTGTAAATTTAATCCTACTTCTTAACCACTAGAACCGTTTTCGTATAACTTGACGTAGGTCACCTATAAAGTAAGTAAACTAACTGCGAATAGTCGATTTACTAAGCTCTTCCTGAGCAGAAGAAGATTTTTCTTGCGAAGCCCTTTCCATTACGCAGTTTAACTGATAGATTTCCTCGGTGATTGTGTTACCTCTGACGAGTTTTCTCACTCGAGTTCCTTGACCGACACTCTGCATTCCTACACCACGCGAAAGTAATACGTATTTCTTCACTCCACCATGAACGTCTTGACGCATCGGTGTACCTGACTTGTCGCTGCCTCCTGTGATTCTTATCTTTCCTTCGGTCAAACCAACGACCGAGGAATCTAGAGTATCGCCTATCCTTGATCCCAACAACGGCTGGGCTGCCCTGTCCCTGAGTTCTTGTGATACACTCTTTCCACTTGCATCCGAAATGACAAGCTTGAAGTGAGCCAATTTACTACCCAGAAAGAATTGAACGTAGTTAATTAATCTTTGGGCAAGATATTAAAACAGGTGATGCAGGATTAAGGACGCTGCCTAAAGTCATTGATGGCGAAACATCAAAGCACGTGGAGTGTCCTCGTTGTCGATTTAAGATGACCAGTATACAAGCGTGCCATCTTCGGTGTAACAATTGTGGGGCTGAGCTGACATGTTCAGATAAGGGAAGTTTCTGGTAGACCGCTTCTTCCGGCGATTGAATCAGTTTAATAGGTTTTATCTTCATGCGGTCAGAGCATCAAAAAGGCCGCTTATCGGAATTTGTTTGAAAATCATCTGCCATAACTGTCGCTCGCGCTTTCATTATTTCAATATATTCATCATATAGAGCATGAAATCCGCAATAGCTGCAATTCACTTCATTTGTGTCATCGTCCAAATCTGCCCTACGCCCACATTCTGGACATTTCGCCTCCAGGACCATGATTCTTTCCCTCTCGAGTAATGATAATGTCAGATATTTATGTTGTATATTTTTTTCATGAGGCCGTTATCTTCACCATGATTATTTCGAACAATAACCTATCGTTGTAGGATGCAAATTGTGGTCTTGTCCGTAGTGACGTCTAGCTAACACACCGGCATATGCTAGGCGGCTGAAATGACTTCTTAGTCTATAATAGTTTTCTAGCACTTGTCAGTATGCAAAATCATAGTGCGGTTGGTTGGTTTGAGCACGCTAACCAAGGATATTTTTACCTAGTTAATAGGTCAAACGTTAAGCATACACATAAAATCATATTCTCTGTTTTTTAGTGAAGATCGGCTAAAATACAACGATGACAGTCAGCCGTAACTAAAAGAGATATTTAATATTATGCGAAAATATCCAGCTGATGTACGCCAAAAATAAAACCATTTGATAGACCTGGCCTTTTAGTAAATTCCTTGAAATAAAGTTGAGGCTGATCAATCAAGGATAACTCCGAAAACAGCGAAGGACAGGACGTGCATATGTTCGGCTCGGTACATCCACGCAACAGAAGGGAAGATGAACCATAGAAAGTCTTGTTACAGAATTTAGCAGCGTCATTCTCTCAGTTATTCATCAACACTAAATTCACATCGTAGGAATGGTTTGTATTAGACCATCATATATGAAATCAAAACGAATTTATAAAACCGCTATCGCAATTGCCGATTGCTTCCTTTTATTACTATTAATTAGAACCGCTGCGGACAAGGATAGCGGATAGGAAATCCTGCAAAGAAAACTATTCGATTTATTGTAAATGAACGTGTAAAACCTCTGCATGCATTTTTCTTATTTCAATTGCTGGCTTAACTTCCAGTAATCTAAAATTGCTTCTAAAATAGTGTACTATCTATACCAATTAGCATATGTTTTCTAATTAAATCTTGATTAACTAGTTGTCTTGATCAACTAGTCTTATATTTTGTACAAGAAAGGCTATTTCCAGGAGAGCAAGAAGTTTGAGATGAAAAGATATCACCTTGCAAGTATTAGTTAGAAAATTTATGCTAATTGGGATATACAATTAGTATGTGATATGGTTTTTACTACTTCTCTTAATGATTGCTCATCACATAAAATCTCATTAAAGGATAGAATTCGAATTGAACTATTGGACCGGAATGTATCTGCTTTATATTCATATAGAAGTTATCCTCATTAAATCTGCCACACTCAAAATGGTTGCATACCATTCAATCCTACTGTGCCAAAGAGACATACGCGTTTGTGTGAACCAGCGTAATGACTGGTTTGGCGGTTAGTCAAAATTTATTTAGGCAACATATGCTATCAAGTGTATCTCAAATTTTCTGTACATACTAAAAAATAGCCGCGGCTACCATATGACTTGGAATCTATTCTTATGGATTTTATTCACTCTTCCTATTATCGGGATCGGATATCCGCACCGATTGCAACAGTTTTTTGCATCAAGGTTCCAAGACCCAATGCTAAAGCCGTACCGCTCGACTACAATATTTTTGCATTCAGGACAGTATGTGTGTTCCAACGGATGTCCAGGGACATTGCCTACATAAGCATAATTCAAGCCAATTTCTTTGGCAATGCTGTGATGTTTTTCTAGCGTCTCGATTGGAGTATTTTCGAATTCCATCATCTTGTAATCAGGATGGAATCGCAAAAAATGAATCGGTGTATCTGGACCTAACTCGTTATAAATAAATCTGCACAGTCTTCTTGCAGCATCTAGATCATCACCGACTCGGGGCACAATGAGATCGGTAATTTCAGTGTGGATAGTTGTCTTGTCTCTTATATTCTTAAGGGATTGGAAAATTGGGTCAGCAGTTGGAATGCCTATAAACTGACGAACGAATTCTTGTTTCCCGCTTCCCTTGAAGTCCACGGTGATGCAATCTAAAAAGCTCTTCATCATGTTAACTGACTCGATTGTATCATAACCATTGGACACAAAGATATTAAACATGCCTTTCTTATGAGCTTCAATACCACAATCCTTAGCAAATTCAATAAAAATCGAAGGTTCATTATAAGTATAGGCAATTCCTTCGGCACCGTAATTTAGGGCCTTATCGACTACTTGTTCTGGCGTCATGTCAGTACCCTCTATCTTGCGCCTCTGTGAGATATCGTAGTTCTGACAATATTTGCAAAGCCAATTACACCCAGTCGTGGCGATAGAAAAAATTGAGGTCCCTGGCCTGTAATGAGTCACAGGTTTTTTCTCTATAGGATCAATGTGCCCAGCAATAACTCTTCCATAAACAAATAATTGTAACTTGTTATCTATTACCCCTCGGATGCCACACAGGCCAACCTTACCCTCGGGTATCTCACAAAACCTAGCGCATGCTGTGCATCTTACCCTGCCGGAAGGCAGCCTTGTATAGAGCTCTGCCTCCTTGCCAACATCATTGTTGCGTAGCACAGTGTTAATTAATGGCTAGATAATCATATATACGTACCAGAATTTATTTTGATTTTGACTCAAAGGAAATGTAAAGTAAATATTGTTTAAGTTTATATCCACAATTTGATTTCTTATAGTGTTATAAAGAGTCTTGGAGGGGGGTATACCGAGAGAATCATGATAAAGCTAAGGGACTACAAAATCAATCCTTCTTTAATAGTTATAGATGTTCAAAATGGTTTCGTAAGCAAAGGCGGCTCTTACGATCTTCTTGGAATGGACACTTCGCAATATGAGCGCATCATTCCAAGAATACAGGATCTGATCACCAAATGCCGAAATGCTGCTATACCAGTTTTTTATACTCAAGCTGTCAGAGAGTCTTCTGGGATCGATCTATTGACCAGAACACACCAGATCCTACCAAAGGCGCGAGAAGAAAGGATCATGAAGAAACCGATCTGTGTCAGAGGAACGTGGGACGCGGAGATTGTTGATGATATAAAGCCACTCAGCGACGATCACATAGTCATAAAGAGAAGGGATTCAGCTTTTCATGATACAGAGATTGGGGTATGGCTAAGAAGCTTAGGAGTCGACACGATTATTTTCTGCGGGATCGATACATCAATTTGTGTAGAGACGTCTCTAAGAGAGGCGTTTAACATAGGCTATGACGTCGTGCTTATTTCTGATGCTACTGCATCGAGCAACCACAAACATTACGAGTCAACTCTTGAAAATGTGAAGGGTTACTACGGACTAGTAATGGATTTACAGGAGCTATCACGATATCTACCACCATCGACTCCACAGGAAACTCAACCAAAAATGCTTAGACAAAGTAGATAAATTAGGCTAACAGGACACAGAAGCATTCAGATTAACCCTACAGTACGAAGTTTTTGAGGCAAGTATGTTTCCGCGAGAAACCTGAACCCGTGTTTGAAGAATGCGTCCAGCTCGCATTTTTCCTTGCGTTGTATGAAGATATTTAACTCCTTTTGCCATTGTTTATCCTTTAGCCAAGGCTTCTTCTTCATGTCATTCGCTCTGTTGATATCTTCTTCTGAGGCATCCAGTCTTGCTACTTTAGGAATGTTATAATCGTAAATGTCAGAGAACATCATACCCAATACTTTGGCGTTTGGACATACTAGTCTATCGCTATCATAGCTCAGAGACTCGCTCCCAATTTTGTAACGCAAAGCAATACCTAGTCCCCACGGGTCAGCGTCAGCAAAGATGACGACAGGCTTTTTCCACTCTTCATTCAGAGTTTTTACCATTATTCTAGTAGCACGATCTGGCTCTCCAGATCCGGTCATTAGAATCGTATTATACTTTTGAATAAATCCTGATTTTCGAATATTGTTCAAAACGGTGTCCTTTTCAACGACCATTACAAAGTCGGCCTTTACATTGACTATTTCCACGTCACGTATATTCGTCGGGATTAACTGGGATGTCGCTCGACTTCCCAGATTACAATCAATAATGTCACCGCCGACGCGGAGGGTAATAGGACCAGATATCATTCCTTTTGGTTTCGAGGTAACAGAAAATTCTTCGCGAGGAACACTTGTTAATAATTCTATAGCTTTAATTGCATCATCAGAATTTTCCTGACTGTTCCAAAATTTTTGTCTATTCTTCTCCTCCTCTCCTACCGACGTTAGTGTAGCGTAGTACATCCCCCTAATCGTACTTTCCATCTCTTCGTCAAGCAATCTTCTGATAGCGTTGGCCATAACTAGGTATTGAGAAAATGTTGGAATTTTCTTTGTACTATCGGGACTTACTTGAACGGTCTTGGTACCGATTGTAAGCATTCTTTTTTCTTCAGACCAAACTGTGTTGTCATATCCTACCTTAGGCACATCTAAAACAGGCATTATTCTTTCCACCATCAGATCTTCAACAACATCACTCATGAGCAGTTTTATTTTCTTTATAACTTCCTGATGGCGCTTGTCTTTTGCAGTCAATTACTTTTTTCTTCCCCTTCTGTTGAAGACGTCCAGCGTTGTCTGATCTTTCTTCCGAAAACTTAATTTCTCACTATTCTTTTTTGCCACATTTCTGTTGCCACGGGCTGACCTAATTTCTTGTGAACGAACAGATTTGGGAGTATGCGGTATAGACTTGTCTGCCTCTTCTTCAATCCTTTGGCCCGTGATTTTATCATGTTTTTCCGAAACAGCTACACCTCTCACATGGTTCTCTGCAAGTTGAGAGAAAGCCTCGGAGAGCTTCTGCGGATCGACTTTGATAGATTCGGAGATCGCAGATATGATCAAAGGAATGTAATGTTTGTAAAGCCGCAATCGGCTTTCTGCCTCTTTCATCCTCAATTCCTTGCGAATTTGGGCACTTACTTTTCTGTACAGATCTGCTAAACAGGCTTTCATGTATCTCTTTAATTCACCCTCAGATGCGATGCTTTCTTTGCCCGCAGTTTTGTAAGGAATTTTAGTGGAGCAAATGTGGAAGAAAATATGCATCGGCAGAAACTCCACGGCCCTATCGGATCTATTGCCTGCGCCTGCAAATTGCTCTTTTACTTCCTTCTTCGAAATTCCCATTTTGTTAATTTCTACTTCAGAGACTGTCTCTCTGGCCACATCGGATCCCTCGTCGTATAGCAATGGAATTTTGTTTGCAAATCTGAAAAGTTTAAAAGAACCGATGTCTCCGCCGTAGGCAATTCCACATTCCACCACGGTGGGGCGGTTATTTACCAAGCAAGTTCGAGACGAGTACGCAGTCAGCGTTGGTTTCAACACCTTAATTGATAACCTGCTCTGTATTTGCATGTCGTTTTCATTCTTGTTTGCGACGATCGCATATTCCGACGTCATGCCGGCAGTCAAAATTTCCTCCCCTATGGGACTCAAGTGGTCTGTATTTGGAGCATGAAATCGAGTCTGTTTGCATACATTAACAACTTTGATTAATTCATGTTCGTCGTATTTATCCGCTGTCTTTATGGCTACATTTGCTTTTGAAATTATCTCCTTTGCTTTGCCTCCAGACAGTTTTTGGAATGAGTTACACAAAACTCCATGAAGAGTTGTTTTTTGATGCATGAAATTTACAATTGCCTTTTTAAGCGTTTTTAGATCCATATCCGCAGGGTGGGGCAACACTTCTTTTGCGGGTTCAGGCATTACGTTGGTTCTCCTATCAAAGGTTACCTCACCTTCATCTGTCTGAAACACCAAGACAGCGTATGGATTGACAATACTGGTGTGGCTGACGTAATCGTAAATCTTATTCTTGGTAATCGGAGATAATCGTGCACGCAATACCGCCTCAATTTTAAAACCAGATTCACCATTAAAGTAGAGGTCTTCGCCTCTCTGCATTTTCTTTGTAATGATTATTGGTCTATTTGTGCCGATATCAGTTCGGAGTTCAAAATAATATTCTGAATCCTCTTCTCTTGACTTCGACCAAGTACGAAGAGGATGGTCTGTATCCTTGGTAGAAAAAGCAGCAATCATCTTTAGGCCGACCCCAAACAGCCCTCGTTGCTGCTTTTCAACGTATTTAGCTGAGGTTAGAAAAGAACAGACTGCAATGGGAACCTTATCAGATGGAATCCCAATACCATTGTCTTCACATGAAATAAGCCACATATCATTTGTCTGATCCAACAATTTTAAGGATAAAGAAATACGTGGTAGGATGTGGTTTATTTCGCAAGAATCCAAAGCGTTTTCTATAAGTTCTCGGACAGCCATATACAGAATGCGTTCTCCAGTGAATCCAGCGAGTGCAGAGTTGTCGACAAAAAATTCAGATTCGGCCTTTTTGTCGTACCGAACTTTCGTTCTTCCGTAACCAGTGGTTGGAATAGTTTCAACGCTAGTAGGATTATCTGCACTCTTCGCTCGAATAGCCGCGGCAATTTCGACACTAGCCTTAGTCTTCAACCCATCAAATATTTCAAGAACTCAATTTAACTTTTTATAAGATTGGATTTAGCTTTTTACAATAAATTTATTGACTATAGCAACATAAAAGCGTTGAATACTCTGATTCGTGCGCGCGTTTCCTAATCTCTTTCGGATGTTATCAATAATACGCAGTGTTAAATCAAAAATTGCGCGATGTTGTGGCGTCCTTAGCAATGCAAAAACTAATAGGCATTATTTGAGGCCCGACTTCTATAATGGATCTAGAAGATCGGTTATTTCTAATCTCGAGAGAACCAACAGAGGAAGTAGTTACAGAACCTGAATTAAGGACCATTTTAGAAACTGTAACTCGTCCAAGGCATTATATCGGCTTGGAAATTTCTGGAATGTTACATCTTGGCAGCTTGATTCTAACCGGTTTTAAAATCAATGATTTCATTAAGGCTCAAGTTCAATGCACTGTGTTTTTGGCTGATTGGCATTCTTATATCAATGATAAGCTCTATGGAAGCTGGGCAAAAATCAAAGAGATTTCGGAATACTATTCTGATGCTTTTAAATATTTTTGTCCAGGCATAAATATAGAGTCAGGTGACGAGCTTTATCACAGGACGAATGATTACTGGGAAGATATAGTGCATTTTAGTAAACTGATTAGTCTTCAAAGAACAATCAGGTCCCTGACCATTATGGGCAGAACGGGACGGGAGAACTTGGATCTTGCGCAACTACTGTATCCACCTATGCAATCCGTTGACATCAAGGCATTGGATTTGGACATTGTTCACGCTGGGATGGATCAGAGAAAAATCCATATGCTTGTAAGGGAAGTATTCCCAAAATTGGGGTGGAAAGTTCCAGTATCAGTACACCATCATCTGCTTCCTGGTCTTTCAGAACCTCTCAAGCTAGGGCCGTCAGAGGACTGGTCGGGGAATGCAGAAATCTTCAGTAAAATGAGCAAGAGCAACCCCGCAACTGGCATCCTAATCCATGATGATGAGGAAACCATCAGAAATAAGATTATCAAAGGATTTTGTCCATTAGGTACGACTGAAAATAATCCAATACTTGAGCTAATTAGATATGTTGTATTTCATGAATACGATGAAATTATTATCGAAAGGCCGCAGAAATATGGTGGGAATGTTGTGTATGGGACTTATAAGGAGCTAGAAAGAGACTATGTTAAGAAAAAGATCCATGCAATGGATTTAAAAAATGCTACGGTCAAATATCTCAATCAGATAATTGAGCCTGTCCGCAATCACTTTAAGGGAAGAGAACCAAAGCTAAACTAAATAATCTCTAATTAGAGTCAGTCTGCGGTAAATTCAAGTACTACTAAGCTTTACTACTGCCGTAATCCTGCATACGCATTTTCTTGTTCGCAGTCTTTTTTGACCAACTCGTACTTAGATCTATACCCTCTAGGATTTATCATCATGCCGTTATAATCAAACGTAGACGAGTTACCTACAATGACAGTGGTGATCATCCCAAGGATTTCTGAATGTTGTAGCATTTTTTCAAGTGAGGTAATAGCGATAGTCTGGCTTTCCCTATATGCCCCCTTAACTATTGCAACCGGCGTTTCAGGTTTTCTATATTTCAGAAAAATATCTCTAGTATCTTTCAACTGATGAATACGCTTCTTGCTCGCGGGATTGTAAATTACAGTAACATAATCTCCTGCAGCAGCTGCTTCTACACGTTTAACAATAATTTCCCAAGGAACCAGGAGATCGCTCATGCTGACCACAGCAAAGTCAGTCATTAACGGGGATCCAACTAAAGCAGCGCAGGAATTTAATGAAGACACTCCGGGCACACATTCAACATAGATGCCTGTTTCTCTGTTCCATCCTTTTTCAGAGAGAATTTCATAAATCAAACCTATCATACCATAGATGCCTGGATCTCCAGAAGAAACTAAAGCTACGACCATCCCCTCTTCTGCAAATTCTATCGCTTGGTTAGCTCTTTCTACTTCCTGTGTCATAGCATACCGATAGACTTCTTTGCCCTCGATCAAATCTTCTACAAGTGAAACATAAGTATCATAGCCAACTATAATTTGACTTTCTTCAATCACGCTCTTTGCCCTATAGGTCATGTGATCATGATTGCCCGGACCGACACCAACAACGTATAATTTACCTTTGCGTGCACTCATTCCTTGCACCTGCATGAAAATATAATTTATCCTTTTCTAGAGATGTTTTTCTCTCTATAGCGTGCAAGTTTAAATTCACTATGCAGTGCTCTGACTGCCACTTCACAGTCGCTATCATTGACTACAAAGGCTAGGTTCAATTCAGATGAGCCTTGAGCAATCATTATAACATTTACTTTTCGGTGTGCAACTGACCCAAATATTTTCGCGGCAACTCCTTTTATCCCTCTCATTCCCGATCCTACTACTGCAATTACCGCGACGTCATCATTTACATTTACTTTCTTGATTATCTTTCCAAGCAAATTGAGTTCAAGTGCTGTTGTTGCCTTGTCTAGATCGCTTTTTCTCACTACCATCGAGATACTAGACTCAGAAGGGCTTTGAGAGATCATCATTATGTTCACTCTATTTTTTGCAAGGATATCAAAGATACGTGAAGCTGTTCCGGGAGACCCAGCCATATCTCCGCCGCTTACATCTATTAATGCAGTATGCCGGATAGTGCTAATTGACTTTACAGTTTTTTGTGAGGTCTTAGCTGGAGTCAGTGTAATAATCGTGCCTTGATGATTTAGATTAAGGGCGTTACGTACACGGATTGGAATATTGGAATCGATCACAGGATAGAAAGAACGTGGATGGATATACTTAGCACCAAATAGAGCCATTTCCATTGCCTCGGCGAACGATACTTCCTTAAGAACTTGTGCTTCTCTAACGATTTTAGGATCAGCAGTCATTAAGCCGTTGACGTCGCTCAACAACCATACTTCGTCAGCATTAATACTGGAAGCAATTATAGTGGCTGTATAATCTGAGCCACCCCTACCTATTGTCGTGATAATGCCATTCTGATCCGCTGCGATAAAACCTGTCACTACGGGGACTATACCATCCTTTAACATGGGTGTCATCTTGTGAGCGACACGTAGCCTAGTAGTATCCATCAATGGTCTTGCTTCTCCAAAATTGGAGTCAGTAAGAATTCCGACTTCTCTACCAGTAAGATGTTCAGATTTTATACCGATGTCTTGTAACGCATAGGAAACTATGGGAGTCGAGAGGCGCTCCCCGAAAGACAACAAATAATCCAATGACTTGGGAGTTACCTCAGACAGGAGGATTATGCCTCCCAGAACGTTCTCTAGCTCACCAAGAAGCTGTGTGACGACTAACTCAGCCTTTTTTATGATTTCCTCATCCTTGATAGCATTTCGGAGAATATCTAGGTGAGAAATGCGCGTCTTGTTCATAAAATTTTCAATTGAAACCTTTTGGCCATCCTTTATGTTGTTAGTAATTGAAAAGATATCATCGGTCATTCCACGAATTGCGGAAACAACTACGACAACATCGTTCTTTGCTCCGCGATGCTGCTTTATCAGGTTGGCAATTGTTTTTACCTTGCTAGCAGAATTGACTCCATTTCCTCCAAATTTCATTACAAGCCGCATAGGAAATCAGAACATATTCAGATGTGCACATCTACTTTCTTCTTTTACGGCATATTCTAAGCCGGCTAAGAAAATGACAAATACGAAATATGCCAATATTAACCAAAATCAAGTTCAGTCATATATATACCGTTGTAAAACACCAAAATGGCTATGTATAACTCAGCTCTAAATGAATACCAACTACAAATCTAGAAGTGGTTGTATTATTCGATATCGCATTTTGTGTCCAACCTGCTATATGTTACGCACTGGCCTAATGATTCGATAAATCCAGGCATCTTAGGCGATATTTTGATTAGATGTTGTTCGCTGTTTGATGTTTGGAAACATGTATAAATAAAGCTAATCTAGTATGGTTTTTATTTAAGATATCATTTGGTCATTTTGATTGTCAGCCTCTGAATACAAGCATATCCTCAGAATTGTAGGAAAGGACATACAGGGGAGCAAGAAGATAATTGTTGCGTTAAGCGAAGTCAAAGGTATCGGTTATAATCTTGCCCAAGTCTTACTCCAGTCTCTGAAAATAAGTCCCAACATTCGCCTGGGATTTCTAACGGATAGGGAATTAGCTGATATTGAAGCAGCTGTTAGAGATCCTGCGAGAGTAGGTATGCCAGATTGGTATCTAAATAGACGAAAAGACATGGAGACAGGTTCTAATCGACACCTTCTCACTTCAGAGTTAGATTTTACGATTTCAAATGATATAGAACGTGAAAAATCTGTTATGAGTTGGCGCGGTTATAGACATATGTTTGGCTTACGAGTTAGAGGTCAATGCACAAGGACCACCGGCAGAAAGGGTGGTGCTGTAGGTGTCAAGAAAATGGCCAGACCGGGCGGACCTCCCGGAGCTCCCACGCCAGCTGCTGGGGCTGCTCCGCCTGCCGCTCCTGCCTCTGCGCCTACTAAAACCAAAGAAGGGCTCTCAAAGGAGAGCGAAAAGAAATAAGGACATAGGTGGGAAATATGGGCGATCCTCGTAAACCAAAAAAGAGCTACCATCGGCCAAGAAGAATATGGACAACAGATCAGTTGAATGCCGAGCTCTACATACTAGGGTCATTTGGCTTGCGAAACAAACGCGAACTTTGGAAAGCGCAGACTGAAGTAGCCAGATTCAGGAATCAAGCTCGAGCTTTACTTGCTTTGGCTACTGAAGCGAGAACTGAAAAAGAAAGCCGATTGTTAAAATCCTTGAACAGACTAGGCCTAGTAAATGAATCTGCCTCCCTAGACGACGTCCTCAATCTTAAGATTGAGGATCTGCTAGAGAGGAGACTTCAAACCATAGTGATGAAGAAGGCTGGTACAAAATCGCCTCATCAGGCGAGGCAGATTGTAGTTCATGGACATGTGTCGATAGGGGATAGAATCGTAAATCTGCCTGCATATCTCGTGAAAAAAGAAGAAGAAGAGCTGATCAGGTTGAGAGTAAATACGCTAACCGAGTCATCGAGTAATCAAATTCCTAAGACATAGGAGAGTTATCATGTTGTCACTTCCGATATGATATCCACGTGATCGATTTTCCCATCGGCATTCATGTCGAAACCTTGAACTACTAATGCCCACTCTTCATCATTCTGATAGCTCTTGAGGATTTCTTCACTGTAGTTGGTCAGAGCTATAACAGCAGATTTAGTTCCTATTGACCTTACCCCTGCAACAACGATGATATTTTTTTCGTGATTGTATGGATTTTTTATTTTTGCAATCAAACCTTGATTATCAAGATTGTAGGGTTTCGCTGAAGACCCTTCAACTAAACCTGACCAGAAGTTCTTCTCATTAAATTTTATTGGTAAAAATTTGTTGAATTCTGCAGTTATTATGTTTGTACCTGGACCACCGATGGATATCAAATTGTTTCCTTCAATCACTTTTTCTGCCTTTGCATCCGCATCCAACTTCACTATAAATTCAGAAGGAATATTACTAATCATTCCTAAAAAAAAAGCCAAATGTACTGCATAATGCCCATCCCTTGCAGATGATCTATAGGGGCCGTGTGGATCGGGAGCACCTACTATGATTAAGCCATTAAAGCAATTATTCACTATATAGTCGTTAAAAAATTTGCGCCCATATGGATGCTCATAATCAGGATGAGTCTGGAAATCCAAATGCTTTTCCCCCCAGCTCATCTCTATTCCAAATGCTGGGCTAGACGAATGATAAAGCCTGGCAGTGCCGCCCCTGACATTGTTCGTACCTGCATCCTCTAAAGCACCAATTTCTACCAGCTTTCGTACATAATAATAGGCACTTTGCTCATAGATTCTGAGTTTCTTTGCTATCTCGATTGGATACATTGGAGTGTCTGACAGCAATCGCATTATTTGCCAAGCTAAAGGATTTGAGAGTATTCTGATATGCTCGACATTATCGAAAACAACAATCTTTTTGCCAAAAGCTTTGCCATTTGTAAGATACACTAACGTCTTCTCTGTCAGCAACATTCAGGATGCATCAAAACCACTATATAATGATATTTAGCGGTATAAAAAAATTTTAATTCATCCTCTATTAATTGAGCCTAGTCACCAGTATACTAAACCTCACAACGGTACGTCTGTTCGTTGATAAATGTTAAAAGGCGTTATATTCATTAACAATTGTGTGTTCTATTATAGGATATTCTGGTAGTTTAAATGTAGCCCCAGTCTTGGTTGAAAGCCTTAAACGGATGGAATATAGAGGGTACGATAGTGTAGGAATCTCTACTATTAATAACGGCAGGATCTTCATGCGGAAAGGCGTAGGCAGGGTCGCCGATGTCGATGCATCTCTCCACTTGATAAGGATGCCTGGACATATAGGTATCGGGCATACTAGGTGGGCGACTCACGGGGGTATAACAGATAAAAATGCTCATCCTCATTACGGATGCACAGATGATATTGCCGTCGTCCACAACGGAATTGTCGAAAATTACAAAGAATTAAAAGAAGATCTTATTCGTCTTGGCCATACATTCAAAAGCGATACAGATAGTGAGGTTATTGCACATCTTCTCGAAAGACACTACGCTGAAAAAGAGGAAGTAATGCAAACGATAATTAAAACATGCAAGAGATTAAAGGGGACTTATGCATTCGTAGCAGCTTTTGAGGATGGGACAATATGTGGATCAAGATACGACGAGCCACTAATAATTGGCCTCGTAGAAAACGGGTACTTCATGTCAAGCGACATTCTAGGATTCCTACCGTACACGGATAAAGCAATTTTTCTGGATAATAAAGACATCGCTGTTATTGACGGACAGGGTTTGAGATTATATGATTCTGATGGAAATCCCTTGAGTCGTCCCATTACGCAAGTAGCTTGGGAATTGGCCGCTGTAGATAAAGGGAAATTTGCGCATCACACACTAAAAGAAATTCACGAACAAACACACACAATTATGACAGCCGCAACTCAAAATAGAAAAATAATGAATAACTTTTGCCGTTTCTTACAGGATTCTAAGGCGATCTATCTCACAGGAAGCGGGACAAGTTATCATTCAGCTTTAGTTGCCAAGCAAATTCTTGCAAGGTTTGCGAAAATTAGAGCTGAATCTATTATGTCAAGCGAATTTCAGTACGCACTCGATCCTATCGACAGTAGCTCAGCTTTAATTGCCATTTCTCAAAGTGGAGAAACAGCTGACGTTCTTCAATCTGTCAAAACCGCAAAAGAAATTGGAGCGAAGATTCTTTCAATTGTTAATGTACCGACCTCTTCGTTAGCCAGAATTAGCGATTCCTTTTTATGCATAGATTGTGGGCCTGAAGTGGGGGTGGCCGCGACTAAAAGCTTTACTGGACAGTTGTCTCTGCTTTATAGCGTAGTTGACAGTTTATGCAACGGTTGTGTAGGCTACGAGTCAGGCAAACTAGAACTTGTGGACGCTATATATGATGTGCTTGCTTCTGAAAATGAAATTGAAAAAGTCGCCGATCGCATAAGAGATACAAAGGATGTCTATATCATGGGACGGTCTATACACTATCCTATTGCCCTTGAGGGTGCTCTCAAAATTAAAGAACTCGCCTATATTCATGCTGAGGGTATCGCAGCGGGTGAATTAAAACACGGTCCACTAGCCTTGATAGATAAAAAGAGCATTGTAATAATAATCAACCCTACAGACGCTACCTATGCTGATAACATAGCTAGCGCGAACGAAATCAAGGCGAGAGGAGCTACAATAATTGGGGTTTCAGACAAGCCAAACGATGTATATGACATCTTTATAAGGATACCATCAGTAAGAGAGCCACTTTACCCTCTTTTGGAGGTAATTCCGTTTCAGATTCTCGCATATCATTTAGCTCTAGGGAACAAAGCCGATCCTGATTACCCAAGAAACCTTGCCAAATCCGTCACCGTCAAATAAAAAAGATAAGGTTGTCGTTGAATGAGATTGGTTTCTATTAGAACACTACAATCGTTGGCCTGGAAATAGGTTTTCACATAACAAGACTTTTAACATGTCTGAGCAGCTCTCGATATGTATATCATGTCGTCTAACCCTGAACTTGGTCTTGCTAGTATGTATAGGGTCATTAAGAAATCAGGCGCTGATAGAGTAAGTGATGATGCAGCAGACGAGCTCCGAAAGGTTCTGGAAGCGATCGCAGAAAAAATTGCAAGGCAAGCCGTAGAGTTATCCGTTCACGCAGGTAGAAAAACTGTAAAGTCTGAAGACGTGCATCTCGCGTCAAAAAACATCCTAAACCTTTGAGGAGCGGATAGCTAGATGGATTGTAGGTACACTAGCAAACTAACTATAAACAAAACTCTGCTTGCTAAATGACAATAATTGACGCTCACATCCATCTAACAGATAACGAATATTCAGGATATATGGAACATATTTTTAATAATCTGAGGGCATTAAAAATCAATGCATGTTCTGTAACGGTAAACATGGAAACACTGACAAAAAGTTTAGAGATCTTCAATTCCACGCGAGACGTTGTGATACCGTTTGCTGGAATACATCCTGAATTTGCACAAACTGAAGACGTTACTAGGTTCATTGAAATTGTCAACAATAACCTTGACTCGATTGACGGTATTGGTGAGATTGGCTTAGACCCTGCCTACACGAGTTCAAAGGAGAGCTCATACGAGAAGCAAAAAGAGGTTTTTAACAACATGCTTGGTCTCGCAGAGAGAATTAAGAAGCCCGTCTCAATACATTCCCGACGATCATTAGATCAAATATTAGAAACGCTGAAAACCTATAATATTAGTAAGGGTCTATTACATTGGTTTGCTGGAAGTAAGAGTCAGCTCGTTAAATCTACGGACATGGGTCTGTTCGTATCGTACGGCCCAGTTTTGATTTATTCTGAAGAGAAGAAAGTTTTGTTGAAAAATACTCCCAAAGATAGAATCCTTGTCGAGACGGACGGCCCAGTGAGATACCATAAATGCTTTAATAACTTTCCATCTATATCCAGTTCCTTCTTAATCAGTGTGGTTAGCTGTGTTGCTAATGTACTTGGAATGACCTATCACGAGACTGTCGCGCTATTGCAGAGGAATGCGGAATCATATTTGAATAGAAAATTATAATCGCCACTGACTGAAAAAGTAGGGTCATCAAAAAGCGTACATCGAAATAAATCTCATGACTCAAATGAGGGCATTCCTGTACCTCTACACTAGATGTTGGTAAATACTTTAACACTAATGGAGTATAGAAGTACACTCACTAACAAACAAACATTCAGTTTTGCGTCACAAAATCCTATAATGGGTCTGTCAAAGAATATAGGCAAGTACATGACATAGTTTTAGTGACAGAAGGGAGGGTTTCATTGTCCGTAGATTTCAAAACCATGATAGAGTCTCTGCAAAACCAGAAACCGGAGATAAGTGCTGACCAGCTTAGAGAGTTAATAGATGAGAAGAAGCGCAAAATCGGGGCGGGGTATCTTACTGATCAAGGTGCTTTATTCTTAGTGGCCGCCGACTTGGGCATTTCATTGGGAAATATCAAGCGGGGGTATGGAACAATAAAGGATCTATTTGTAGGCGCAAAAGATGTGAGTATTGTCGGTCGCATCATGAATATCTATCCTACACGCAAATTCTTTCGAAAAGACACCAAGGAAGAGATGAGAAATCGAACGTTGACGATCTATGATCACGAATCTGTCGTTCGAGTCAAACTATGGGATGATCAAATAAGCTTACCAGATGAAGCACAACTCCGCCCAGGAGAACTAGTAAAGATCTCTCGAGGATACGTCAAATCAGGTCTTGATGGGAGACCTGTGATCAACCTGTCTTCTGGTTCTAAGATAGAAGTCTTAGAAGAGGAAAACACTATTCCGGACATTGATTCCATTACGATAAAGGTAGATGAAGTTCACGAGTCTCGAGAAAACGTGGTGATCACAGGCCTTGTTGGTTCGAGCCCTAGAATTTCTCAATATCAAAACTCGCGTGGGGAGGTGATGAATTTGTTACAACTGCAACTTTCCAATGAAACGAAAACTCAATATTTGCGGACAGTTATCTGGAACGTTGACGAGAGTAAAATTCCCAAAATCTTTGATATCGACGCAAAGATTAGGTTAATTGGAGTTAGGATTAAACAAGGAAACCCACAATACGGCAGTGGAGACTTTGAAATTCACGGTGATGAAGGGACTGTGTTTGAATTCTTCGGGACTAAAACTGATATCGAAATAAAGACTTTAAAGGTAGTTTCATTTGGTGGAGAAACCGGTACGGGAAATGTTGCTTCCCTCGCGATTGACAAAAGCGGTAAATTCGTACATTTGACGATAGATGCTGCATTGCTTAACAGTCCGCTCAACTACGACTCGATGATAGAATTTGTACCAAGTCGTATCTTTGGGAACTCGATGATTCTTAACAAAGATGATTCTTACATAAGAGTAATCGAGGATGACGAGTCGTTTCCAAAAATGTCAGTATTTGAATCCAAAATCAAAGACGTTCAAATGTCGGATTCTCCATACATTTTAGAAGCGATCGTACTACAGTCTCCGAATATGACCGAGGTAAATACTAAAAACGGTGAAGTAGTTCCTGTAAGCGACACGCTAATTGGAGACGATACCGGAGAAATTCGACTAGTAGGCTGGCGAAATCAAAGTTCTTCTGTAACTAATCTGGTGGTGGGTGATAGGATCCGAGTTCTTGGGGCGACAGGAACTAAAGGAATGGGTGGGAAAACGGAGCTAACATTGAAACCGGACTCTTCACTAATCAAGATCGCGTGAGCCTAACGTAATTTAATTTACTGAATTAGTCATTCCAGAAGCCGCGGGTCATGACATACTGTCTTTCAGCTTCATACACACTCCTGTATATTCCATCATCGTCAATATAATTACGAAGGATTCGAGCTGCAGCATCAGCACCTACTCCGTAACCTGCCAGTACTATTAACGCCTTCTTGCCAAAATTGTTGATCAATGAGGCAACTTTCCATGCACGATCGAATCGGTGCTCCTCTTCTGGAAGCAATTTACTTCCATTTAGTCTCTTCGAGATAATCTTTGCGAGCTCGTTATCAGAGGAAAAGGTCGCAGTGATCAACCTCGACCGACAGAAAGGACAAAATATTTTTTCGGGTGCTTGAATTGTATCGACAGTTCGCTCCCACTTTGCGCAGCGTATGCAAATCAATCTGTGCCTAGTTTTTTCTAGTCTTTCTTTTACTAGTTCAATGATCCCTCTTTCGACGCTTAATGGATTCGCAGAAAATTTTGCAAGGTGTTCAAGTATTGGTTGTGCTAGGTCCGAGAACTCGGTTACTTCAATCCAATGTAGACAACAACATCCATTCTGTAACCTCTGGAAAACCTTTGTTGTTTTTTCGATGTCGTATTTATCGTGCATGAGCTCTCTGATTGATTCCTTACTGATCGGTGTTCTTGAATACCTTTCGTATATCATTCGAGCTACTTTCTTGTCGTATAATGCATCTCTATTGATCATTCCGAATCTCTTTGCGACAGCCCAGACTTTCCAGTTCATAATATGAGTACCTGTAAACGAAGCAATAATAACAGGTTCGAATGCATATGAATCTTTAAAGACGTTTTCTATGTGGGCCTTCCCTATTCTGGCATTTGATGTTAGCATAATTCTATAAGGGTCAGATCTAGTCTCGACTATGTAGCCGAGCTGTGAAGACAGTATCGTAGATAGAAGACACGCTATTGTGTTATTAACCTTGGTACCAAACATTGAATGAACCACGACAGTGTTTTTCGTGACACTACTTTCTATTACAATGTTTTTCGAATCGGGTATTACTCCTAGAATACTGATACTATTCTGTAAGCTTTGAGTAGAAAGATTGATTATGCTTCTCATTGCGTGCTGACGTACAATACCAACTTCTTGCGCGGTTGTAGAATCTACCGGGATCATTTCACCTACCCAGTACGGAACGTTTATTGCAACACCACGTAGGGGCTCAACGTTGACTAGCATTTTTCTTTCATCGATCGAAATGATTCTCCATTGGGAACCTTTAAGAACGAAAACATTTCCTTTTTCAGCGTAATCTTCTACAAATTGCTGATCGAGTGTTCCAACCCTACGTTTAGCTATAGAATCGATTACTTCGAACTTCAGCACATGAGGGATCATAGAAAGATTATCGAAGTAATATCGATAAGCCTTTATTCTCCTGTGGTATGTACGTGCTTCTCTATCAAATTTGATTATGCCATTTTTGTCAAGAATCTCGACGCAACCTTCAAGATCATTAATGCTAACCCGACTGAACGGGTATGCTTTCGTGATTACATCAAATGCCTTTGGTAGTTCTATTATGCCCTTACTCTGTAGAGCCAAACCAACTAAATGATGCGCCACAACATCGAGAGCGTTGGTATGCATTGTTTGTTCCTCGATCGAACGTTTTTTCATTCTCCGAATTATCGCTAATGCTTCTAATTCATCATCAGCATTATTCGTTACAATAAGGCCCTTTGCGCAAGTTGTCTGCCTATGCCTGCTACGGCCGACCCTTTGTACCAACTTTGAAACTTGTCGAGGGGAACCATAATGCATAACGAGCTCTATAGAACCAATGTCCAATCCAAGTTCTAACGACGAAGTACAAACTATAACACCAGCATCGCCTACTCTTAGCTTCTGTTCAGTCTCCTGCCGCATTTCTCTAGATAACGAGCCATGATGGACATCAACTTTCACCTCGGTTTGATTTTTCAAAACCGTAGCTAGATGCTCAGCCTCGTCTCTAGTATTAGTAAATAACAGAACAGAACCACTTATTTTGTTTGATGTGATATATTCGATTATAAAGTGTGCCACATTCGTAAACGATCCCTCGACGTATTGTGTGCGAATATCATAATCTCTACCAGATCTGTCGAGAAGGATGGCGTGTTTTCTGAAGGTTCCAGAAATGAATTTTCCAGCTTCATCTAAATTTCCAACAGTAGCTGACAATCCAATTCTGGTAACACGTTCTGAGCTAATCGCTTGTAACCTCTCCAATCCAATAGTCAGGTGTGCGCCGCGTTCATTACCAACCAACTCATGAACCTCATCGATTATTATCCACTCGAGATTCTGTAGTGCTAGAAGCATCCTCTCACTTGAAAGAACAACGCCGAGTGATTCCGGTGTAGTAATCAGGATATCTGGAGGCGATTCTACAATTTTTCTCTTCACTTTAGTCGTCGTGTCACCGTGTCTGATTTCAACTCGCAAATTTTCCGATTCGGCGTACCTGACAATTCTTCTGTATACGTCGTTATTCAACGCTCGTAAGGGAGTGATATAGATTACTCGAATTTTGCCTGGGACTGGGCTCTTCGACAGCATACTGAAAACTGGCAGGACAGCCGCTTCTGTTTTGCCAGAACCTGTGGCCGCAACCAAAAGACAATTTATCCTCCTAGCAATAATGGGTAAGGCTTTTTGCTGGATAATTGTGAGAGATTCGAATCCTTCCTTTCTGAATTTTTGGACTAATGTCTGTTCTATTGAATCATTATCATTCAATGTCAGTATTTGTTCCTGGGTGCGACGGTTCTCTATGTGATTGTGGTTGAGATTGCTGACGTTTAGCTTTCGAACTGGATCTTTCATAAAACATTATGCCGATCAGGCCTACTATGAAGAGTCCCAGAGCAATCCATACAAAAGAATCGAAATTTGTAATCGCACCGGCTACCATGATAAGTCCTTGATCTACTGATCAATAAATACATATACTTTTTATTTAGAACCGCGCCAAAATAACGTTGCTTACAGCCATTTAGTGGCGTCAATCTTTGAACAACGAGCCACTTGCAAAGTAACCTTTAATTGGGCAGAAACTCCATTCAGCATGGAATAGACTATTAACAATGCTTATGGTTCCGGCTCTACTATTTGGCGGTCTCTTCGGACCAGGCGGTTCTGATTCGAGTAATAATCCTCTAGCGTATATTGTCTGGTTTGCACCCATTATACTATTGATGATATACGGTCAGAAATTTCAGTCATGGATGATATTGGGTGATGTATCAAAATCATTGACGAAATTAAAAACTATGAAAGAGACAGCCAGAAAGGAGGTGATTGATTACGTTACAACTTCAACTAAGCCTACTGTCGATCCAAGCGAGAGAATCGACAAATTCCTTGAGTATTTTGCGATCATGCCTGTAGACCTTGATCCACAAGGGATCATTCGAAAACTTGATCATATAATGAGAACTAAGGATGAACGAATACGATGGGAAATAAAGAGTATGTCGGAAGGAATGACAGATTGGCAGGCTTCACGTATAGAGAATATTCTTGAGGCAGCTACCGCCCTAAATATGATTTACAAGATTGTGAGGCACTTTTATCTGATGGGAAAAAAGACGACAGGCGTGTTCGTACTCGTACAACTCCAAATGGTGATGCCTTTACTGTTACAAGAGGCGGAGGCATTGGAAAGTGCAATAAGCGCATTTGAGAAGGGACTGCCAATAGGAGACGGCATTGGTCCTATGGTAGTCGGAAAAATGATGATTGGTAAAGAAAAAAAAAGAATCGCTAGAGAAACAGTATATAGCGAAGAGGTTCGTATGGGAAGAAAATTGTACATGCTCAAGGCAGAAGGTCCTACAGGCAATGTAGGGCGTCCCGGAGAAGCGGTGTACCGATTGATTTCAGAACTAGGTGTCAGGATAGATGCTATTATAATGATAGACGCTGCGCTGAAACTGGAAGGAGAAATGACGGGGGCGATTGCCGAAGGCGTAGGCTCTGCTATAGGTGGAATAGGCGTCGAAAGGTACCAAATAGAAGATGTCGCAACTAGATTCCGTATACCCATACATGCGATAATAGTTAAACAATCTGTGAAAGATGCAATCACCGTCATGAGAAAAGAGATTTCTGATTCTTTCGAGAAGTTATGTAATGCTGTATCGGCAGTAATTCAAGATAAAACACTTGAAGGCGATTCGATTCTAGTTATCGGAGTTGGCAATACCGCGGGGGTAGGACAGTGAATGTTTTTTTTTGAGAGAAAAAGGAAGACGAAAAATCCTATAATTTACACTGAAGAGACATGTCAAAATTGCAATCATAAGATTAAGAGAATCTTTCAAGACGGCGACTACATTTACAAATCAGGCTCAACTTGCGAGGCCTGCCCTGGAATTGCCATGACTACTGCTATATACGGCGAATATCCTGCAGAGAAAGGAAAGAGAACCGAAGGATAGCTCGCGAAAAAGGACTTCAGAGGGTTATGACGTAATTAGAGTTAGTCGCTGGAATCAGGGTATGTTCTGCTTGGGATACTATCTTCCCATTCCCTTCCACTAGGATAGGATACGCGTGCACATTTCTTTTCTTCACTAAAAGCTCTATCAACTGACGGGCTCTCGGCTCTTCGTACAAATCAGTAATCCATCTAATGGCAAAAGGCAAGGTTCTAAATTTATTCCACAACTGAGCTAAGAAAATGTCGGCATCTTGATTCTTTGACGGTTTGCGGGAAGTTATGCTAAAAATGTTGCGAACTCTACCTTCGTATACTACGCCCTGGCCATCTTTAGTCGTAACGAAGGGTTCCACAGCGTAGGCTTGGTTGGAAGACAATCTAAACGAAGGACCGATAGTCCTAATATTAGGTATTGATCTGCCAGCATGAATCGTATAACGTTCCAACGAGTGGCCGCTCAAGTTTTGAATCGGTTTGAAGCCTTGTTTAACTATCATATTCTCGACAGCAGCCCCTATATCATTGGCTTTTGTGTCGGCTTTAGCTACCTTGACCGCTTCATTTAAGGCCATTTCGGCAACCTTCACTAATGCTTCTGACTTTGGATCATAACAAACGGTAACAGCCGTATCTGCAATATAGCCATCTAGCTGTACTCCGATATCAATTTTCAAAATATCACTATCCTTCACTTCCAGTGCATCATTAGGTTCAGCAGTATAATGAGCCGCAATGTCATTCAGGCTAACATTGACTGGAAATGCGGGCGCTCCTCCCAATTCTCGAATTTCAGCTTCGATTGACTCACAGATACGAAACACAGTGCTACCTACGTGATATTTTTTTCGAGCCCTTTCGCGTACTACGGACGCGATCTTGCCTGCACGCTGATAGCAGTCAAAAAAATTCATGCGTCATGACGTTTTTGAGATAGATGGTATATAGAGCTATTGCCATCTAGAAAGTTAAAATTATATTGATGAATTAGGATTGTTGCCAAATAACAGAATTTTTGGATTGGGGTCGTTGTCTAGCTTGGTATGATGCCAGCCTTGGGCGCTGGAGATCGTCGGTTCAAATCCGGCCGGCCCCACTCAGACAAGATATTCGAAATAAGTAAATATCGGAATTTGGCTGAACTGAAGTAAATAATGCGGACTTTAATGATAGAGGATGACACTTATAAGCGCCTCACCTCTGTGATGAACGATGTAATGCATTACAGAAAGAAGAATGTGAACTATGATGATATTTTAAATGAATTAATTGATGTCTATCAAGAAAGCGTATGGGGTAGCATTGGCGGTACAGTAGGAGGTGGCTGAGTAATTAAATTGATGGGTGGAGTGCTGAGTTCGCCTTTATTTTCGTTGATACTGTCTTAGGTAATTACGTAGTTTACTTGCCCTTTATTTCATTTGTTTGTTGAACTGAGAAATACTTACTCTTACTTCACTATGGATTTAGATGATAAACTTACCAAACTTCCTTGAATGTGCTGTCAAGAGCGATGAGATCTTTATCTTTAGGGTGTTATTGTTGTTATTTCATTGTTCGTAGTTTCTTTTTCCGCTGGCAACTTTCATCGTACTATGACATTTGGGACATTCAGCCCATCTGCGGCCGCCAAAATATTCCCATTCAAAAGAACAGTTGATGTAGCAGCACCTAACCCAGATGCCTCTTGGGTGGCTTTTGAAGCTATTATCCTGCATAGGTTTCCGCGTCCTCCGCGCTGTACGAGGCAACGGTCGTCTTTGGCGCTTGGTTAACACCATCTCGAGTATAACCTACGTTAAGCGATAAAGATGTTATTATCCAGTTCTCCTTATGGGCGTCATAGATCGTAACCAGAATCCTTTTTCGTTCCTGAATCTGCTCCATTCAAAAGATGATATAGATATTATTATCGTCGAGGCGGATCTTTGGCCGCGATAGTTTTAAAAGCATAAAACAAATAGCATTAATATGGCTAGAACAACTTCGAGTCAACTACTAAAAGTTGGCGAAAAGGCACCTGATTTCAGGCTCGAAGGAGTCGATACTAATCTATATTCAATAAAGGATTTTAGGAGCAAATCGGTGCTTGTAGTCTTTATATGTAATCATTGTCCTTATGTAAAAGCACGAATAAGAGACATAGTTGGTCTGCAACGGATATTCAATTCTGAAGAACTGCAAGTGGTTGGGATAAACAGCAATGATCCTACCTACGACGGAGAAGGTTTTGACAACATGATAACATTCGCTAAGGAACATGCTTTAAATTTTCCATATCTTATAGATGGCACTCAAAATGTGGCAAAGGCCTACGGTGCAGTTTGCACCCCAGATCCCTTCCTTTTCGGCCCTGAGCTTAAACTGGTCTTTCATGGAAGAATAAATGATGCATTGGAACCTGACATGCACCCCAAAGTACCGGTAATGGAAAACAATATTAAGAAAATTTTAAAAGGCGAAAAGATAGAAAAATCTTTTGATCCTTCAGTCGGTTGCTCGATAAAATGGAAAGATACTGAGTTATCTGCTTGAGGATTTCTAGTCTGTGCGAGCTGCTTCTTCTGAAACCAACGAATACACATCCGTTCTCGATAATCTGAATGATGCAGAACACTTGCGATATTTTGATAGCAAACGCAGCCGGAGTGATGATTCCCAAGGTGGGAATCGTTCAAACAAATATCCTGATTGAAAACGGCAAAATTAAGGCACTGAGAAAATCAACCGAGAACGTGCAAGCTTCAAGGAAAATAAACGCTGAGGGAAAATATGTCCTTCCTGGAGTTATAGACCCACATGTTCACTACGGCGTGTACACCCCAGTAGAAGAGGCAGCCAGAACGGAATCGAGATCAGCTGCATTAGGTGGTGTCACGACTATGATGAGAATGCTCCGGATGAAGGAAAGGTACGGAAACATAGAAAAGCATCTTCATGCAAGCAAGTCCACACATCATGTTGATTATTCGATTCATGCATCAATCCTAAGACCTGATCAAATAAATGATATTAAGTATTTAAAAAAGAAATTTGGAATTAATTCGTTTAAAATCTACGCCAACCTTGGACAAGATCTGAACCGCATTCTAATGGACATTGAACCTGGCAGCAATGAGATGGTGGAGGGAGAGGTGAACATTACGGACGAGCTTATTTCAGACACAATCCAAGAGGCTTCAATGACAAACTCTATCGTTCTTGTTCATGCAGAGGACCCTGTTATCTGCTCGAGACTTCAAAAACAAAAACAAATTGAAAGTCAACTCACAGGAACAAGGGCTAGCTTAAGGGTATGGTCGGAAAGCCGACCGCCCTCATCTGAGGCAAATGTCATAGCAAAGGTAGGAGCATATGCCAGGGATTTTAGCTCAACAATATATTTTGTACACATAGGGTCAGGAACAGCCTTGGATTCAATTCTAGTAGAAAAAGAAAAAGGAAACTCGAATCTGTATATTGAGACTTGTCCACATTATTTGACCCATACTAGTGATTTTTCGGATCTTACAGGAAAGGTTGTTCCTCCTCTGAGGACGAAAATCGACGTACAATCTATGTGGTTTGCAATGATGAATGGTATCATTGATACTGTGGGATCCGATCATGTTGCTAATCGATTGCTGATCAAAAAGGGCCAAGGAGACATATGGTCGGCGCGAGCAGGATTTCCTGGAATAGCCACTTTGCTACCGGTTATGTTAAGTAAGGGAGTGAACGAGGGAAAAATCAGTCTGGAAAGGGTAGCAGAAGTAACAAGTTATAACGCTGCTAGGATCTTTGGTCTGTATCCAAAGAAGGGTACTATAGAGATAGGGTCTGATGCGGATGTTACAATTATCGATTTAGATTTGATACAGAAGGTCACACCAGAAATCCTTCAATCATACTCGGACTACTCAATCTACGAGGGATGGGAGTTACAGGGATGGCCCTTGTTCACTCTCGTCAGGGGACGAGTTATCATGGAGAACGGACAGGTTGATAAAGCAACCTGCGGTTTCGGAGAGTTCGTTCGAACAGCGGCCGTGACGTGATCCTGTTTTCATAGCAGTTTAGGTTGGATAATTTCGAAGGAACCATCATTTTTTGCTTTGTAGTATATGTCTACACTTGTAAAAAGTCCTACCTCTGCTACTCCAGGAATGCTCTTTAAGTCAATCTCTTTGCTGCGAAGGCTTCCGATTGAGCTGAACGAGGTATCTAGGATTAGGTTTCCATTTTCGGTGATGTATGGGTATCCCTTGTCAATCGTTCGTAGCTTCGGGTTTCCTCCAATTTCTTTTAGCCTCTTGTGTAACAAGGAGCGAGCAAACTTGTGAATTTCTATAGGAATCGGTCGGGTCAATTGTTTGACAAATTTGGTAACGTCGGCTAGGATAACTACCCTATTAGCTGCTGAAATTAAGACTTTCTCCTTAAATAGTGCGCCTCCGCCGCCTTTTATCATATTAAAATCAGAATCGATCTGATCTGCACCGTCGAATATCACGTCGATGGCGTTGACGTTACTTTCGTCAGCTATTCGGAGCCCAACTTTTTCAGCTTCGATTTTTATCTGAATCGATGTTGCCACGAGTTTAAGTGTTCTCTTGTATGGTAGATTCGCCAATTCCTTAACGAGAACTGTCATAGTACTTCCGCTGCCTAGACCAACAACTTGGTTTGCAGTTACAAATCGCTTCACCGCATCTTTTGCACCATTACAAATTGCGAGGTTTAATAGCGACGACGCGGATGACATTTTAGTACAAAGTAATGGCCCTGTTAATAGTTTAGGCGTTCGTCAGGATTGAATAATCTCCGAAACGTTGTGCAAACACTTCATTCTAACTAGACTTCCAATTCCGCTTCATTTAGAAACGAAAGAGCATCACGGCTCTTGTCGTGGAGATGACTTACCCCGCCTATCTCGGAAGAGCTATTTGCAACATTTTCTGTAAAAGCATGGTGCTCTTGATTAACTGGCACATGTGTCACGTTATCGTCATCGGCTTCTCCAGCATGTTCTAGGCTGGCTAGAGCTTGCATAATTTCCTGTTGCACCTTTTGGACGTTCTTATCCTCCACACTAACTAAACCTGCCTCTCTTTTGACCTCTTTTTTCTTCTCGCCCATTTCTGAATCTACGTGACCATGCGTTTCTAGTGCTGTGTATTTTCGGTTTCTTGCTTGGACAAGCGAACCTATCGGGATCTGGCATTTTTTGGATATTTCTGTGAGCCTTGTTTCTATGTTTGCGATTCTTTCTTCCATTAGGCAAACAAGTTGGGTGCGCATCTCAAATAGCTCTTTAAGATCAATTGACAATTGTAATTCTCCTATTTTTTTATTAAAATCATCTAACTGTGATTTGTATTTTACCAAGAGCCGATCTCGTTCGATCGCATTTATCTTACCATTTTGAAGAGCTTCACAGATGTTAGTAATTGAGTGTGATAATATGCTTTTCTCGAATTGCAAGGCTTCAATTTCTGACTTTGTAGCATTCAATGGTTTTAGAACCTGAGTCCGTCTTGGTTTTCGGAGAGCGAGATTGCTATCGGAATGTTTCCAAAGAGTAAGAGCCAATATCGCCCCAGCTAACGAAAAGCAAGCGAGGACAAGTATTTCTTCAATCAAATGTTAGATTTATTCGGAATCTTGTATAGTTAAATTTTTCTGATTCAATAATGAAGGCATTATTTGATCTTTTCACCCTACCAGAAGACAATGATTATTCTATCATATTACTTGACGCTTAATCCAATTGTATTTTCTCATTCTAGCGTCCGGGTAACCACACTTGGCACATTCCTTCCCGCGTTTGTGAAATGAATTATGACCGCATCTCCTACATCGAACATGTGTCTTTTTCCTAGTGAAGTTGCCCCTAGAAGTGGTGCCTTTGGTCATTGTATTTCACCCTTGAGGATTACATCGGTGGGGGGGATATTATGACCACATTGTCACCTCTAACGACGATAGTTCCTAGGTCATTAGATTTACCATCATCCAATATTTCTACTGATTCTTCCAGCAGCAAATTCATATGCTGATCGAATCCGTGAAGACTCCCTCTGATAACCTTTCCGCCCTTCAATTTTATAAGCACAACTTTACCAAGGCTCTCATCCAAAACTTTCACTGCCATGTCTACTGACAATAATAATTGCTTACCTATACGTAAGGCATAAGGGAGGTATATATTAAAATTTCATTACTATGATAATTCCGAAATGATATGGATGAGATTTCTGACAATTTCCTTTATGAGTCTCTCACCCTTTTCCTTGCTGGCCCTACGAGGCTCTCCCCATATCCCGTTACCGGTCTCTTTTGGAAAGGAACCTGGTCGACTAGTTATGGCTGAATATGCAATTCTTGATTTAGACAGTCTCTTGGAATTTGGTTCTGCTTTGTCCATTCGGACCAGTTGAGGCGAAATGGCCAACACGAGTGATGTTTCGACCTCCCCAGCATGATCAAGTTCTCTGTGCATCACATTCCAGTAGTTAATTGCATATATGCTGATATTGGCACGGATCTTTGCGTCTAAATTCTGAGAGATATACTGAAGGACACCAGTGTTTCCATGGTGACCATTTATGAATATAACCTCTCTTATTCCTTGACCTGAAAGCGAAATGCATACCTCACACAGTAAGTCTGATAAAGTGGAATTTCTCAAAGAGATGTTGAACATTGGCAGATGTTCAAAAGATACTCCGTACGAAATTACAGGCAAAACGAAACACTTAACTCGCTCTGCCACGAGCATAGCAATTCGTTCGGAAATGAGAGAATCTGTAGAAACCGGTAGGTGTGCACCGTGCTGCTCAAGTGAACCTATAGGTACTATCACTCGGCTGGTCCTTCTGAGGTATTTGCGAAACCCATAGTGGCTAATGTTGTAGATAGGTACAGACATCCTTTAGAGCACGCAGACTCATTTATCAACATTACATCCTCATGGAATTCGGTTCGATAGGTAACAAGCTTTGCATCATACTGTATTCTGAAAAATCAATGATTTTCAGATATCCTGAATAATATGAACTCTCCCCCAGTAAACCTCTAGTCTTCCTTCAAGATATAATTTAGTGGCTTTAAGGAGTGTTTCTGCTTCTAGGGATTGTCCTTTTTTCCGTATAGTGTCTAACGTATCTGGCTCTTTGACTCTAAATGAGTCCTGACATATAATGGGCCCTTGGTCAAGGTCTTCCGTCACAAAATGTGCCGTGCACCCTACTATCTTTGCTCCGCGTTCGTATGCCTGTACGTATGCATATGCACCAGGAAAAGCAGGCAAGAGCGACGGATGAATATTAATGATCCTATTAGGATATCGCCAAACGAAATTAGGGCTCAATACTCGCATATAGCGTGCGAGAATAATGAGATCAATGTTGTACTGTTCCGTTAGTTTCAATATCCTGTTTTCGGCAAGAATCGGATCCTGTTTGTCATCAATAGTATGAAACGGTATCCCATTTCGCTCTGCTATTGATCCTAAGGTGGCTTCGCTACCTATAATAACCGGTATGTTGGCGTTGATCAAGCTTTTCTCTTTGGCTTCTAGAATCCTTAGTACACAGTTCAGTTGTTTGCTGACAAAAATTGCTATGTTTCTAAGCCGGTTTGGCTCTTCATAATGGACCTTGATTTCCATCCCTAATTTTTTTGCCAGAGAACGCATTCCAAGGTCGATTTTTTTCCTGTTAACGGTTTCAAAAGAGGCCTCGAGTTGCATTCCAAACAATCCCCGTACAACATTCTGATTAACCTGCTCTATGTTCCCACCTATATTGAATATGAAATTGGTGATGTCAGCAACAACTCCTTTGCGATCGTTCCCGACTACTGTGACTTCGATAAGGGTCTTGGTTATTACCATTGCTAGATGTCCAAGCTTAATTCTTGGTGATAAACCTTCTATTGTAAATCGTAAACAAACCTTTAAATTTATAACTATGAAAGACAAGACAAGCTATTTGACGAAAATTCCTTGTGATTTCCGATTCTTTTCAGGGAGTAACGCATTTTCAGATGGAATCATTGGCTCTAAAGCTTAGGACGAGAAATTTGATCCATGAAGCAGCACGGCAAAGGCAATAAGAACTACGACTATAACAAGCCAATACGAAAGTGTGTAGTTTGCTATACACTCTCTGGTTGGCATTGTGGAGATTGCAATAACGATTTCTGCCAAACTCATTTCGAAGCTCATAAAGGAAAGAATAATTGCATACGTACCATTCATTAGTGTTTGAAATTCACGATTTCACCTGGCTAGATATAATGTTATTATCAGTTTCCTTGTTGGGGTTGAGAAAGTTCAGCACTAGGAACAGAGTCGCATAGGTAAGTCGTGTGTAATTGAATGAATGGAATAGGCGCAAGCCGTATAGTCTGACATGTGTTCACGGAAGGTCTCCACTAATAACCATCGGATTGTCTGGTGAAGTTATATTCTCTGGCGATGTAACTGAGTGCGGGGGGTGGGATTCGAACCCACGAATTCCTAAGAAACAGGGTTCCAGGAGCCAATCACTCATTGATCTACCTGGCTCATTCTAAGCCTCACACATCTCCAACCTAGAGAAGACCTGCGCCGTTGGCCAGGCTTGGCAACCCCCGCGTATACAACCTCTACGACGTGCAATTTATCTATTATACTATGTTATTTGCGGTTCATGCGATGCACTCATGATTGAGCTTATTCCGATCTACTCCAACGGTAGTTAAAAGAATTCATCAAAAAAATCACTACAGCGGTCTTTGCATACCTGATTCTTTGTAGATCACTATATTGTTCGTTACACGTACCGAATATCCATCAAGAACTAATTGACATGAATTGGTACAAGTTTCGCGCGTTATAGCAAGGTGACGATCCCACGCTTGCGAACGCAGTGACTCATCCCCAGTTTCAAGAAGTCATCACACAGCAGGGGCAAACTTTCGTTCCCCTCCAACTGTAAGGCATTCAGATTCATGAAAGCAAGGGAGACAATGAAATTTTGCAATTTGTTTCCCAAATAACAGGTGGCAGGCAAATCTACAATATAGCCAATAACCTTTCATGGTTAGACAGCGAACCAGAAACTAGCCGCGAGTAAATTTATACTGTTTCTTTGAAGTCACAAGCTTCTTGATTCATTATCGTGACATTAATTCTCGATAATCGATTTTAGCTTAGGTCTCAGATTTGACATTGTTACCGGTTTCTTGATGAAATGTTCGACATCTATAGATGGCAAAACCTTGCTAAACTCTTCTTTGGTGATTTCAAAGGCCGTAATAAATGCGATCTTCATTGTCGGATTTCTCTGCTTTATATGTCGATATAATTCGAAGCCATTCATTTTTGGCATTCTAATATCAGTTAGGACAAGATCATAATAGTCATTAGGGTGGCTGTTGAAAGCGTTCAAGGCTGACTCACTGTCGGAGAAAGCATCAACTCTGAAAGTAATTTTCGAATCATTCGATTCTAAATCTCTTTTTATTATACGTAAGATATCCTTTTCATCGTCAACAACCATGATTCTAGGAGGAGGGTTCCTCTGGCGCGGTTGGTTGTTGAACATAAACATTTCTCAAAAAATCTCATATATATTACTATCATGTTTGTAATAAGGTAAATGTATCGCCGAAATGAACAAAATAGCATTCAATATTATCCTTTTAAATGAACACCTTGTTCTTATGCCATTAAACGAACGTTCGTTACGAATTGAACCCCTTACATCTTAATCATTGTTGGTTCAACCTAATGCGTACTGCAACCTAATCGTCGTTGCAATATGTGAATGGATTTTTTAAGTCTAACCGACCTAGCGCATAGATCTGTTACGACATTAGATATTCGAGCAATAAAATCGTAACAGTAATAAACTATTCTCTATGGCATCAGGTGAAGAAAATAATGCTAAGTAGAAGTAGTAGGTTATTTGGAACCAACGGCGTCAGAGGAGTTTTTGGTAGCGAACTTACACTAGACTTAATTATCGATCTTTCATACTCCTTGGCGACCTACTATGAAAACGGACCAATCATTGTGGGATTCGATGGAAGGGAATCTAGTCCAATTATCTCACGTATTGTCCGTTCGACAATCAACGCCGCGGGCATGGATGTGGGTAATGCAGGTTTGGTGCCCACTCCTTGTTTGCAGTATGCCGCAAAGCGTCTGGGCTACAACGGTGGAATCATGATAACTGCATCGCATAATCCGGCCGAATATAATGGGATTAAGCCAAGCGCAGCTGACGGCATTGAGATTTCCAGAGAAGACGAATTAAAAGTTGAAGCAATTTATTACTCAAAGAGATTTTCCAAAATAGATGGATACGGGTTGGATTTTTCTGACTATCGTATAATCAATTCTTACTTAGACAGAGTTATGCAGCTGATAGATGTTGAAACGATTCGAAAACGAAAGTTCACCATTGCGCTTGATCTTGGGAACGGAGTACAGGCAACTGTCGCTCCCTTCCTTGCAGAAAGGTTAGGCTGTAAGATAGTTACTCTTAATGGTACTATAGATGGCAAATTTCCAGCACGAGGTCCAGAACCGACGATGGATAATCTTCAAAAGCTATCCAGCATTGTGAAAGGCTCGAAATCGGATTTAGGGGTGGCGTACGATGGAGATGGAGATCGAAGTATATTTTGTGATGAAAAAGGAGTAGTACACCCTGGAGATAGAACCGCGGCCAAAGTCGTACAACATTTGCTAAATACGATGCACAAAGCAGCAGATGTCGTTTGTCCAATAAATACTACGATGGCTGTATCTATTGTGGCTAATGAAGCCGGTTCAAAAGTTATTCATACAAAAGTTGGTAGCGTTGAAGTTTCTCGAGAAATGGTCAAGAGAAAATCGTTAATAGGATTAGAAGAAAATGGGGGTTTCATGTATGGAAAATTAAATGAAGTCCGAGATGGCGTCATGACGACAGCCCTTGTGTTACACATGATGGCAATAGAAAATCAAACGCTTTCCAATCTGATATCATCGTTACCAAAAATTTTTCAATACAAAGAGAAATTTAGGTGTGACAAACAGAAAGCAGATAAGGTTGTGAAAGCATGTATGAAACACGGCAGTTTTCAGAATGTTGAAACTCTAGACGGTGCAAAGATATGGATAGACAAAGAAACGTGGGTGATGGTAAGACCGAGTGGTACAGAGCCGTTACTTAGGATGTATGCGGAATCTACGGATGAGATGCTGCTAAATTCAAAAGTGAGGGAATATCGACGATTAATTGAATCTACGATTAAGAGTGTTTAAGACCTAGTTTCATCCAGTTTCGCCGTTCCTATCCGACATGGACCGAAAGAGTCTCAAATCCAGGTATACTTGTCAATACGGACCCATTCAAAATTATTGTGACACAAATATCATGATTGCAATCTAGAAGCGATTCTAGAACAATTAGCGGAGAATAATTACTTTTTAAGGACGGTTCATCGTAATAAGGAGAAAGAACAAAACTTAAGATGCATTTGACGTACTGCAACCTATATAATTAAAATCAGGGATCCGAGGCATGATATCATAGATTTCCTACTAATAATGTGATACCATTATCTGTGTTACAAGTAGGTTATAGACAACACTTTTAATACTCCTATTTGTCACTTAGAGAAAGACTAAGATGATCCCAATGGGTGATAATTAAACAATGAGTAAACCATACTATGTAAAGTTTGAAACTCCAAAAGATCTGGTTAATGCCGTTTATGAAGCTGTACGTATAGCAAAGCAAAGCGGGAAGGTAAGAAAAGGCACCAACGAAACCACTAAGGCAATTGAGCGAGGTAGCAGCAGATTAGTTGTCATCGCAGAAGATGTTGAACCACCTGAGGTAGTTGCCCATTTGCCGATTCTCTGTGAAGAGAGGAATGCAGCATATATTTTTGTACCCAGCAAGCAGCAGCTCGGTGCGTCTCTTGGAATAGAAGTGGGTTCTGCAGCTGCAACGATTTTAGATGCAGGAGAAGGTCAACATATCCTTGAGCAAGTGGTAAGCTCCATTACGTCTATCAAGGCTAAAAAGTGATAGTCATTAAATGAGTAAAACGTCGGAAGAAAGGGTTATTCCTGCGGAGGTAATCCAGATAGTTGGCAGAACGGGTATTGCAGGCGAGGTTATACAGGTGAGGGTCAGAGTTTTGGAAGGAAAAGACAAGGGCCGTATTTTAACTCGAAATGTCAAAGGTTCGGTCAGAATGAGTGATATATTGATGCTAAGGGAAACTGAAAGAGAAGCGCGAAAGATAAAGTGATATCAGACACATCAACAGGATAAGATATGAGCAAAACGGCTACATCTATACGAAATTGCTTTTTCTGTGGTAAACATGTGACTACAGGACAAGGGACAATGCTTGTCAAGAATGACGGCTCAATCCAGTGGACATGTTCTAACAAATGTAAGAAGAATCTCAGGAAGCTGAAACGTGACCCTAGAAGATTAAAATGGACCACGAAATACGTGAAAGGTGGAATTAAGGTAAAAAAGTAATACCATGGCATTGGAACAGACGCTTATCGTGGTTAAGCCTGATGGCTTTAGACGACATCTAACGGGTAGAATTCTCGCTAGGTTTGAAGAAAAAGGTCTCCAAATAAGAAATTTAATGTCATTTAACTTTACGATAGAGAAGGCTCAAGAATTCTACGGACTTCATAGGGATAAAGTATTTTTTGACGATTTAGTAAAGTTCATCTCATCAGGTTCGGTCGTTGCATGTATACTTGAAGGAGCTAACGCAATAAATGCTGTAAGATTAATGATAGGAACAACAAAATCCTTTGAGGCGGCGCCTGGAACCATAAGAGGTGATTTCGGGCTTGGCATTACTGATAATATTATTCACGCGTCCGATTCGTATGAAAGCTTCATAAAAGAGTCCCGAGTCATTTTTGATTGTACATAAGTGCAGCTCCGACAACCCGTCGTAGTGGTTTTGGGTCATGTAGACTCTGGCAAGACTTCGTTACTAGATAAGATACGCGGGACGGCCGTGCAGGCTCGAGAGGTTGGAGGTATTACACAGCACATCGGGGCAAGCTTCTTTCCTATTGAAACTATAAAGGAAATAACAGGATTGCTTTATCAAAAGCTGTCAAAAGCAGAAACTCAGACTCCAGGTTTGCTCGTCATAGACACACCGGGCCACGAAGTTTTCGCTAATCTAAGAATGCGTGGAGGCTCAGCAGCAGATCTTGCGATCGTTGTTGTAGACATAAACAAGGGATTTGAGCCTCAAACCATCGAAAGTGTCGGTATCCTTGCGAAAAGAAAAGTGCCGTTTGTCATTGCTCTAAATAAGATTGACGTCGTTAGTGGCTGGCGTAAATCAAATCAATCAAATAATAAGGTCTCTTTCATTACGGATGAAATTAAAGAACAGGATATTCCTGTGCGCACCTTATTGGATGAAAAAATATACCACGTAGTAGGCGCACTCTCAAGAATGGGTTACAATTCAGAAGTTTTCTGGCGAGTGAAGGATTTCGCAAAGGAACTAGCAATCGTGCCCGTAAGTGCTGTGACGGGAGTTGGAATACCGGAATTACTTGCGGTATTGGTCGGTCTTGCACAGCAATATATGGCTAACAAGTTAGAAATACACGAGGGACCAGCAAGAGGAATAATTCTTGAAATCAACGAAGAGGTAGGTTTAGGACCCACTGCGAATACTATAATTCTTGATGGAATATTGAGACAAGGTGATACTATCGTTTTGGCGAAAAGAAATTCTGCCATAGTTACTAGAATCAAGTCCTTGCTTCTACCAAAACCATTGGATGAAATGCGAGATCCGAGGGATAAATTTAGACCGGTTACGGAGGTAAATGCGGCAGCCGGCGTAAAAATAACAGCGCCGGATCTAGAAGGTGTTCTCGCAGGAAGTCCATTATATGTGTTAACGAAGGGAGAAAGTGAAGAGAAAATCAAGTCAATAGTCGACTCAGAAATTAAAAGTGCCTTCATTGACACTAATTCTAACGGAGTTATACTGAAATGCGATACGATTGGTTCTATAGAAGCAGTTACAGAACTCCTTAAGAAGGACAACATTCCTATCCAGCGCGCTGATATCGGCCCTATTACAAGAAGGGATGTAATCGCGGCATCTGCGGTAAGAGAGAAGGATAGGTACGTGGGTGTCGTCCTTGGATTTAATACAAAAATCTTAGAGGACGCATATACAGAATCGCTGGAACGAAATGTTAAGATCATTAATGATCGAATAATATACAATTTAGTGAAATCATATACAGATTGGGTTAAGTTCCAAAGGGAACATGAAGATTCCATTTTATTTAACGAAATAGCACCGATTTGTAAATTCCAATTTTTGAAAGGATTCATATTTAGACGGAACGATCCTGCAGTATTTGGAGCAGAAATTCTAGTCGGTAAGCTTAGACAGAAAGTGCGAGTGATAAACGACGTAGGTAAGAAGGTTGGCATAATACATCAAGTGCAGGAAAATGGTAAGTCGATCGAAGAGGCAACTAAAGGTATGCAGGTTGCCGTATCCATTAAAGGGCCAGTGGTTGGTAGACAAATTAATGAAGGAGACGTTTTCTATACTGATCTTAACAGCAAGGAGGCAAAAATGCTTGAAGAGCGTTTTAAGGTACGACTGAACCCTGAAGAGGAAGATGTTTTTGATAAAATCCTGTGGTTGAAAAGAAACGAGGATCCTGCCTTTGGTTTTATATAGGCTACACTAAGTCAATAACTTCGAACAGCTTACACAACAATAACTAACACTCTTTTGATACGCAACCACTCGGTAGATGATGATATTATAAGCACATTGTCTCTGGCTATTGGTATTTTTGTAATAATCCCTCTAGGCCTTTTTCTCCTACTGCACCCACAGCCCTATCTATTGCCTTACCGTTCATGAAAATAATAAAGGTAGGAATGGCGTATACGTCGAATTTCATGGCAACTCCTTGGTTGTCGTCGACATTCAACCTAGCGAACATTACTTTGTTGACATACTTTTTGGCCAATTTATCGAAGATAGGGAGCATGAATTGACATGGCCCGCACCAGGTCGCCCAAAAGTCCACCAACACGGGTTTGGTTCGATTTACAATTTCATCAAAATTTTTCTCTGAAAGCTCCATCAGAGTTTGATCTGTACCAGCATGAATACCAGGACCTTTCTTTTCTTCGTTCATTGCACAAAAAGTAAAGGAGCAAATTGCTATTTAAGATTTTGTTATGATTCAATTGACCACGTCTTATTATCATGGTCATCATTTTGGAGCCTCAGTGTCGCGATTTCATAGGTCCAGCAAAAAACGAATAGTGACCCCTTTGCAATCTTGCTTGATTGCCATCTCATGATATGTTACCGCTTTGATTTCTATCTTGTAGTGGTGCTTTTCTAAGTCGATATGTTCGCCCGTTGCAATTCCTATTATGGAATAATAGCCGTTTCTTTCAGATATGTTAACTTTTAGATTTGAGAGAACGATGTTGTCAATTAGCATAACTAAAATGATCTTCTCTAACCAATTGTAAAGCAGACTTTCAAGGTCATATCCGTCGGCGTAGATTTCGATCTCCATATCAGGAACGACTTCGGATAGCTCAAACATCGCATTGACTAGACCACGGGCAGAATTTGCAAAAGCATCTTCGAGTGTGTTCCCATACGCCTCAACAATAACGTCAGTCATGTGATCTAAGTAGCGGAAGGCTGTCGTTGACATATTGGTTGGTTTTCCTTTATATTATTATAATTCATCGCAAAATCTAAATGTCAACACCGAATTTCATTGAATATGAAATTAGAGCTACCACGGGGTATGAGAGACCTCGAATCGGATGAGCTCGTTGGAATAAATCAGATCAAAGAGAAATTCTTTGAGACCGCGAGGTTATTCAACTTTAAAAGTATAGAACCTTCTCCAGTCGAGATGCTTGCAACCCTTGAGGCAAAGGCCGGCCCTTCGATATCCAACGACATATACAGTTTCACTGATAAAGGGGAACGAAATATTGCATTAAGGTTTGATCTTACTGTTGGATTAACACGCTTTGTTGCGTCAAGGCGGGATTTGAAAATGCCAATTAAGATTGCTGCATTTGCTGGGGTCTGGAGATACGATGAACCACAGGCAGCTCGATATAGGTATTTCCATCAATGGGATATCGAGATTTATGGCTCTTTTAGCTTGGAATCTGATGCGGAAGTAATAGAATTTGCTTCGACGTTTCTTAAGAAACTGGGATTGAAGGTCATCATCGAGATAAATGATCTCCAGTTGATCGAGGAATATATTGAAAGAGTGCTTGAAGTTCATGATCAAAAGACGATCCGTGAAATGCTAAGAGCTCTCGACAAAGTTCCAAAGAAAAGTTCAGAAGAACTTATTAACGAATACTCAGGCAGAATAAACTCTGCTATATTACGCAGCTTACTTGAGCTTTCTAGGATCAAGGGTAAACTTGAAGAGGTTAGGGAAAATCTAGACTCAAAAGGCCTGATAAGCTGGCGCAAATTAGAAGAGTTAATGGATTCTTTGAAGTCAAGAAAAGTAGACGACACTAGAATCAACTTGGGAATTGTGCGAGGACTCGACTACTATTCTGGAATAGTCTTTGAAGCATTTGATCCTTTTGCTGATGTTGGTGCACTTGTTGGTGGGGGAAGATATGACATCTTGACTGAGGCTTTCGGAAGAAAGGACATCGGTGCCTCAGGTGCGGCGGGTGGAGTCGAAAGAATAGTACTAGCGATGCAGAAGCATGGACTTTTGGAGCCACTAAAAACTCCGATAGTCTACGTTGCCCACACATCGCTGAGCGTTAGAAAACATGTTTTGGAAATAGTCTCTGAACTTCGAAAATCCGGTATTAATACCGATTACGACATCCAGAAGAGGTCTATTCGCAAACAACTAGAAGATGCATATACCAAAAACTCGCTTTTGATAATTTTCGTTGTCGAGGGGGAGATAGAGAATGGGCTTGTGACACTAAAGGACATGAAGGACCGTACCGAAACTCAATTAAATGTGAATCTTCTAACAGAAGTTTGCAAGTTGTTCCGTAAGCGCGAACTTGAACAAGTGGTACCTACATACGGAATTTAGGGTTACCGTGCAGGAAAAATTGAACTGGTGAGCCGTCGTTTCTCGTGCTATGATCCAAGAGATTCAGCAACGCAGAGGGGGAAAGAATTTGTGATGGTATTTCCAAACACGTCGTACATCTTTATCTGAGGTTCATGACTACTTCAATATGGTCGTCTGGTACAATTTGGATATTGTAATCAATACGCGTATGTGTTGAGCTTTTGCCACTCTTATCTAATTTTTGTGTTCACCCTTTATTTAGTTCCGTGCGAAGATTTTTTAAAATTTTTCTCATAGGCATTCATTTTTTTGTGTTATTTTGTACCACAAAGATATTTATGAGAATCCTAACGTAGCAGCTGGCAAGAATACTTGGTTGACTCTATCTCTCATGACGTATTAATTATAGGCTCAGGTCTAGCCGGGTTGAGAGCGGCTATTTCTTCAGCTGCGACAAACAAGAAATTGGAGATCGCAGTAGTCTCTAAGGTCCAGGTCATGCGATCTCACTCGGTGTCTGCGGAAGGCGGAACTGCTGCGGTTCTCTTTGAGGAAGAAGGCGACAACCAAGAATCTCACATTTACGACACTATCAAGGGAAGTGACTTTCTTGCCGATCAGGACGTTGCTGAACGACTAGTACATGATATCCCTTACGAAATTTATCAGTTAGACCATTGGGGAATACCGTGGTCTAGGAGAAATGATGGGAGAATCGACCAGCGCAATTTCGGCGGTTATTCATTCCCCAGAGCAACTTACGCTCAAGACAAGGTCGGATTTTACGAGATGCAAGCTCTTTATGACACATCTCTTAAATTCGACAACATCCACTTTTATAATGAATGGTTTTGCACCTCCATTCTGAGCGACCAAAACAGTTTTCGAGGCGTCACTGCTATTGAAATGAAAACTGGGAACTTTTATGAACTATTGGCGTCTGCAGGCATAATATGCACGGGTGGAGCGGGCAGGATATATAGTTTCTCAACTTATGCATATTCTTCTACGCCTGATGGTTTGGATATGGCTTACCGTGCAGGAATAGCCCTTAAAGACATGGAATTTGTGCAGTTCCATCCAACAGGAATTTTGCCTTCTGGTATACTAATTACTGAAGGCGCACGAGGAGAAGGTGGGTATCTTATTAATTCCGAAGGCGAGCGTTTTATGAAGAAGTATGCACCTAAAAAACTTGAACTGGCGTCTAGAGACGTCGTTTCTCGTGCTATGATGCAAGAAATTCAGCAAGGCAGAGGCTTTAAACATGAATCCGGTGTGGATTGCTTGAAACTTGATCTTACCCATTTAGGGGCTGACAATATAAAAGAACGACTGGCAGGAATTAGGGAGATTGGAATTAAATTTTCAGGTATTGACGTGATCGAAGAGCCAATTGAGATCAGACCAGTTTGCCATTATATGATGGGCGGAATTCACACTAATATCGAAGGAGCTACAGAGATGAGAGGATTGTGGGCTGCAGGGGAAGCCTCTTGTAATAGTCTCCATGGAGCAAATCGGCTTGGTGCAAACTCGACTTCAGAGTGTCTTGTTTGGGGTCGAATCACAGGCGAACTGGCTGCTCGATACGCATCTAGCAGTAATCCTACCTCTGCTTCTGTTTCTTCACAGGTCTTGGATGAAGAAAAGAGAATTTATGATGGTATTTTCAGAGGAAGTGGTGAAGTGAACCCATATCAACTTAGGAGAGATCTGACTGATCTTATGGATGCAAACGCCTCTGTCTTCAGGGATGAAGAAGGTTTGCAAGAAGGTTTAAGAAAACTAAACGCACTGAAGGGTTCGTCGTGGAACCATGTAGACGACAAAGCAAGAGAATACAACACCAATTTTATAAATGTGATGGAGGTAGATTCTATGTTAAGGATAGCAGAAGTAGTGCTAATTGGGGCTTTGAATAGACAAGAAACAAGGGGGGCACACGCAAGGACCGATTATCCTAAGAGGGACGATGAGAATTTCCTGAAGCACACATTAGCATATTATGGCAAGCAGCCAAAAATCGCTTGGCATCCAGTAACCATTACGCGTTATGTTCCTATGGAGAGAAAATATTAATGCGGGCATCAAACAGAAGGAGACTCTTCAGCACAGCTGGGGAGGACCGAAACAACCATGAGGGATTAAAGGGTTGGCTTAATCCTGCGAGGTACGGCTGGGAGCGTGTGGCGTACTGGTTACAGCGATTAACGGGATTATTTCTCTTAATATACTTTATTGGGCACATATACGAGACATCCTCACTTACCGGCGGCGAGAGTGCGTGGAACGCAATGTTACAGTTTACAGAAACACCCTGGGGCCATCTCTTTCTGGTTCTTGTTATTGGGACCAGTACTTACCATTCTATAAATGGTATTAGGTTGATATTTGTGGAAACCGGAACGGGGCTCGGACGACCTGGAAGACCCGACTACCCATATGACGCTCTCTCGCTTAACTATAGACAGAAATCAGGAATTTGGGTCGCATTAATCCTGGCAGCGGTAGCAATGGTCTATGGCGGTAACGTGCTCTTCGGAGGGGGATAAAGACACCTACGGTGATGTAAGTATGCTCCGCGAAAGACAAATAATGAGGATACATTATATTACGGGACTAGCTGCTTTATTTGTAGTAGCAGTGCATATTCTAATGCGTTTGATAATGCCATTTCATATGAGCCTGCAATTTTCAAACGTAATTGCAAATTACCATAACTTCTCCTATGCAGTTCTACTAGAATCGATACTCGTGCTTCTCGCTATCCATGGCTTTAACGGCTTACGAGTTATACTTCTGGAGTTGCGACAGAAGAGCACCTGGGAAAATGGCGTTACCATATTTACGATTGCTGCAATGATAGCCATAATTGCATTCGGTACTAGAACGATAATTATTGCTAACGGACTTGGAGTAGAATGAAATGGGCGGCATTATAGAAAAAATATCGATGTTAAGGACCGATAGCAAAAGAGATAGGAGAAGTAAGAAGTCATTGACGACGCGCAGTAGTGTAGTCTTGAGAGTATATAGGGCGAACAAAGCTAATGGCGATTGCGCTCGCTATGATACATTTGAGGTGCCAATCCAACGATGGACAACTGTACTCGACGCTCTTTTGTACGCAAAGGCTTACGAGGACACTAGTATCGCCATCAGGTACTCCTGTCGAATGGCATCATGTGGTTCTTGCGGAATGAAGATTAACGGAAGGCCTAGACTTGCTTGCTATACAAACGTAGCAGAATTGGAATCCGATGTAATCAGCTGTGAGCCCTTGACAAATTTCGCACTCATTAGAGATCTAGTAACTGACTTTTCGGAATTCTTTAGGCATCACAAGAGTATACGACCATATATAATAAATCAGAACGCAGATCTCAGGGCTAGTAATGAGTTGTCAGAATTCATACAGAGTCCAGTAGACGTAGACGAATATCTGCAGTTCTCATATTGCATCAAATGTGGCTTATGTTATTCAGCTTGCCCCACTGTGGCGACCGACACGAAGTTCCTAGGGCCACAAGCCTTGGCGCAAGCTTATAGATATTCGGCAGATACCAGAGATAACGGATCACGCGAAGATATGGCGAATATTGATGACAAACATGGAATATGGAGATGCCATTTCGCTGGGTCTTGCAGTAACGTATGCCCAAAAGGAGTAGACCCGGCATTAGGGATACAATTACTTAGGCGCCATCTAACGAGTTTTTCAAAGCATGATAAGAAAATCGCAGAAATAAAACATCACAATCACACAATCAAATAACACAATTTTTACTTTAGATTTGTTATTCTCATTAATGAGTTATCACGGATAAATTACAGATTTGTTGGTGATTAACTATCTCTAGGTTTTTGCAGGAGGCGGACTTTCATTTACCTGTTTGTTTATTGCATCAGCCATAAAGTGGTTACTGACACTTACTTTGACATCTTCAATACCGGGCAACTTATACACATTATCACGGACGTCTTGTGCTATTTTGAAACCAAAAACGGCAGGACAGAAAGGACTTGTCAAATGCAGATCGATATTTACTTTGTTAACACTGATGTCAACCTTGTCGACTAACTCCAACTCCATTATAGAAACGCCTATTTCAGGATCGACTATCTTAGTTAATTCATCGAATATTTGCCTACGCGTCTGCTGAATATCTTGGCTCATCTATAGATTTTTTCTCTTGATCCATATATAACTATTGCATATACTAATCTACGTGTATTACGTATACTATATCATGATTACCTATGCTATATCACAAACCAGTAGCTTGATGTCCAAGGCCAGACTGTTACACGTTACCAATGACTAGTAACATGATTCTTTTTTTAACTATTATAATATTAAAATAAACCATCTTTGTGGACAATATGTGTATCGATCAAGGCCTAAGGGAAATCTTGACAAAGATATATTGAATTTTCTGTCTTCCATGACTGACGATCAACAAATATTACATTACGATATACTCGGGAGCGAAGCGCATGTCATAATGCTACACGAAATTGGAATTTTGACCCATCTCGAACAAAAAAAAATTTTGACGGCATTGGAACGAATAAGGCACAAACCGGCGCTGCTAACAAATGGAAGTGTCGAAGATATCCATGAGTCTATTGAATCCGGTATTATACGAGAAATAGGCATTGACATTGGCGGGAAAATCCAAATTGGTCGCTCAAGGAATGATCAGGTGATGTTAGACATTCGTATGAAGGTTCGAGATGATATAAATGATATCTGCGAGAAGATAATCACTCTAATTACTTCACTGCTTAAAAAAGCAGATGAAACGATCGATGCCATTATGCCAATGTATACTCATCTGCGACAGGCGCAAATTGGAACCTTTGCACACTTCGTAGTATCATATGCAGATGCTCTCTTAAGGGATTTGGACAGGCTGCATAATACCTATGCAAGGATTAACCAATCGCCGCTCGGTGCCGGCGCTGTAGGGGGGTCAAGGATAAAAATCGATAGGCAGAAGACTGCCAGGTTGCTCGGATTTGACGGTGTCGTGAGAAATTCTATTGATGCTACGAGTTCGCGTGATACAATTATCGAGTATACAGCTGTGCTCACCATTATAATGCTAACATTGAGCAGGATTGCAGAAGATATTATAATCTGGTCGACCGATGAGTTTGGTTACCTGGATATTTCAGATGAATACAGCTCATCATCCAGTGCAATGCCTCACAAAAAAAATCCGGATCCGTTAGAACTACTAAGAGCAAAGGCGGCAACCGTATTCGGCAATTTGGCTACAATGATCACTGTCGTCAAGGCTGTTCCATCTGGTTATGTCAGGGATTTTCAAGAGATTAAACCTTCGTTATGGCAGGCTTCTGCTACGACCAATCAGGCACTAAAAGTCATGAATTATATTATGAAATCGCTCATCATAAACAAGGAAAAGATGCAGCAAGTGTCGAGAAACAGTTACGCTATTTCCTTCGATCTCGCGGAACTATTAGCAGTCAAAAATGGAATATCTTTCAGAATGGCACATAAAATGATGGGGTTGCTAGTGCAAAAAGCGATATGTAATAATAGACAACCCCTTCGAATGCTTCGAGAGGAAGACATTCGAGAAGTACTTGAAAGATTCGGTTCAAACTTGCCGGCAGAAGAAGTATTGAGAGATATAAGACAAACTACTCCAGAAATATCAATCGGTTCACGGCAATCTTCAGGTTCACCCAATCCAACACAGGAACAAGATATGGTAAAGCTATTGAGAAGGAGGTTGTCAAGCTATGCAGAGCGAATTGCAAAACGGAAGAGACATGTGGGCAATGCGCTTGAAAATCTCATGAGGATGGTCAACAATTGCTCAAATTGATAATCATGCGCATGGCACTTTTAACAAAGCACATCTATTCGGCGCGTATCATATAGTATTGGGCCTCATTTGTCCGTCTAATTACTTGACGGGCCGATCTCTGTCATTCTGAGGAAAAAAATTGGTAAGCGTAGCCCGGCCCAGATTCGAACTGGGGTCAAAGGCTCCAAAGGCCTCTATGCTTGGCCACTACATTCGGCAGAATATTTCTTCTACCGGGCTTCCGGGCATAATCCGAGTATTTATTGCCATCTTTAGAATGTTACGTGTTCGTATTCAAATATGAAAGCATTTTGGCTATAGGATCTTCCATTTTACCGAAAATGCATGCCGCTAGTCTTCTCTGTTTTCTTTTATAACTCTCACTCGACAACATCCTCTTGGTCAATCTTACTAGGTCCATCGGATTTGATGCCCTCTTAACCAGCCCAGAAGTTACGAGATATTTCTCTACGTAAAATCGAATAGGTGAGATAGAAATAGTAGGCTTTCCAAGGAGCGAGGCCTCGGAAGTCATTGTTCCTCCTGCTCCTATGAATACCTCTGAGGCAGCTGTCAGAGAAGTTCCATCGACAACATTCCTCATTATGAATGCTCTCTCGTCGTACCTCTCGATAAACTGTTGTATTTGTTCTTCATATCTGCACAGAATAATGATATTGGTCGAATCACTTAAGCTATTTACGATTGCATCCACCATAGAAATACTGTTTGCCAACATTTTGTCGGCAATGTAGGATGCCTTTGTCTCTTCGGGCCTAATCAAAACGATTTTTTTCTGACGATCAATGTTCAATTTACGTAATCCCGCATGACATACATTTGACACTGTCGACCGATCCCGAATGAGCCATGCAACAGGATCCAGAGCTTTGTATTGTGTTATCTTTGCCCTTGAAATACCGAATTTGAGCCACGCAGAAATGGGTATTATCCATGGACTGAAGAGATGATCCATGAGGGGAATAGTGAGCTTCGAGACCGCTTCTGCATGTGGAGAATCGTTAAATCCAATATGTCTAATTCCAAGTCCAAATGCTACTCGTGATCCTTCAGGAGAAGAAAATGTGATCGCGAAATCGGGTTCAAACTTATTTATCAAAGCGGACAGTTCAAAAATCCTATTTGCACTCTCTCGCATCTTTTCGTACCTTTCTGCGCCACCATGCCTGCCAACAATTTTGAGCTTGAGGTTCTTGATCTTGGCAAGTTCTATGGCTTCCCTATAATGTCTAGACGTGCATAGTAATTCATTGTCAGATTCCTTTAGCAAGGTTACTGCAGGGTTAAAAAACATCACCTGTTTCGGTGTTAAAATGTCAAACCAAATTCTCAAGGATAACAAGACTTTGGGATAGAATGGAAAAAACTTTTCTTTAACCCTCCTTTAGATAGCTCTGGAGAGAGAAAAAAAATTCCCGTTATAATATCCAAGGAGGTTTACCCTAAAAGTGACTAGGAACCCATCGCAAATAACGACGGCGGTTTATGGATTGAGCACCGAAGGCTATCGCATTGCATCTTCAATCGCCGTTAAAGGTTTCAAGGTAGCATTGATAGATGAGGCTGCTCGAATGGCTATATCTCTAAAGCCTGATATAGCCAGAACCTACCCTGACGTAAGCTCTCTAATAGAGGACGAACCATTGCTTGCGCTTGAGCCGGTGGACGTAGCTGTCAGTGAGGCTTCCTACATTTTTTTTGCGCCCAAGATTCGAAGAGTGGGCCAAGAAGTAAAAAGTGATGTCACATCTAAACTCAGAGACGCTACGAAGGCGCTTCGAAAAGGCACCTCTGTGATCTACACTCTCCCCGCAGGAATAGGAGGGAATAACGAAAACATGGCCTTGATTGAACATGTTACCGGAATGGCTGTAGGAGAGGATATTTTCTATTATTACATGCCAATCAGCCACGAGCTCGTTTCGTCTCCGGAAGTCATTATGGGTTCTTTGAAATCCAGACAAGACTCTGAAATTTCCAAAATGTTATACGATCCGGACATTAAAGGTAGGTTAAATTACATCGATATTATTTCAGCAGAATTTATGCATTCAATTCGAGTCTTGGGACATTATACACGTATGGCAAGCGTGTTAGAGATCTGCAAAAATATTAATATCAAGAGCGATATAATACGCAGAACATTTAGCGACCTTTACATAGACGATATTGCTAATGGCCTTTATGATCTTCGAGCCATAGGTTCCTCGCTAGGGGGAGCCGGGCCATTGATGTATCTGGTTAATGGCAGCATAAAAGGGACTGAAGGGTACATTAAACATTTAATAGACAAGATTCGAGATGAGTTGAAGAAACGCGATTTAAAGGCGAGCAGAACCAAAGTCTCTATCGCATGGACGCTAGATCCCAACGAGATGCGTGGAGATAAGATTGAACTTTTATCGTCTCTCGAATCGAAACTGAAGGATTACATAGGAGATGTGGAACGACAGCCCTGGTCGGTATTCGATCTATACCCTACCGAGAAGACGAGGATAGTGATAGCGTGTTCTAAATTAGATTTTGCTAGAATTATGGCAAAGAATAAGCAGAATCCAGATTTTATTATGATGAAGGCCAATCCTATTTGTGAAACCATCGGTTAGATATTAGATCGATTGTTTTGGGAAGGAATGATCTATATTCAGCTACTTGATAGCCACTCGGCCTTTTTCTTGTCATATTCTGCTCTCGTGTACTTCACCCGTGCCGGGTGTCCCATCACAACCACTTTTGGTGGCACATCTTTCGTCACAACTGCCGCCATTGCTACCACGCTGTCTCTTCCCACCCTTACTCCAGGCTTTATAACAGCTCTGCTTCCTATGATGGCTCCTTCTTCTACTACGACTCCGCTCATTTTAGGGCTCATAGGATAAGGATCGTTTGTGAAAGTTGCCCCAGGCCCTATGAATACATTTTTGCCTATAATTGTTAAAGGAGGAATATAGACGGATCCTTCAATTCGACTATTTTCACCTATTTTTACTTTATAATCCACATGTGATAGCGATCCAATCATAACGTTGTCTCCTATTTCTGTATCATCACCTACGTATGCAAAGTGCCAGATTTTGACATTATGGCCAATTATTGCAGATTTAGAGATATAGTTCGCTATTCTTGACTTGGAGCGATCTTGGATCAATCGAAATTGCCTCTATAGATGCCAAGGATTACCGTACCTTATAACTTTGTCAGGGATTTCGTTTCTCCACTTCTGTAAAAATTCGATTTCGGACTGCCTTTCGCGCAACTCGTCAGGCAACATTATGGGGATTTCATCCACAATCGGAAAGAAACGAAAGCATTTGCCACAAAACAAAATACCTTCGCTTATAACCGTGTCTTTATCAGATTTTTGGAGTCGAACATCGAGTTCGAATAACTCTAATGGATAATACTTGTCGATAGGACATGCCAAAATATCCAGCATAGATTTTCTCATCTCTATTTCAGATCCATATAGATGGGGGAACCCGTGTTACTCGATAAAAGTGCTGCTTCAGCAACTTTGGTAACATTAGTTGCATCTTCAGGAGTGACGACAGGTTCTTTCATTTTTCCTGCGACAACGTCTAGAAAACTTTGTAGTTCTAGTGTTAGTGGTTCTTGAAATTTACCGCGCCGCGGTATTATAGTAGCCTCTCCGTAATCTATCTTGATACCTTGAGTAATATAGTCGCCTGTAATGATGCCGTCGGTGCAGACTGCGCTGAACTTTCTTACCCTGTTCGGAGTTATCCAATTTGATGCGATAATTGCCACCCTTTGTTCGTCAAAACCAAGCATAATGGTCGCAAAATCTTCGTACGAGTGAAATTTTGTACCTGATCTTGCAAAAACCACATGGGGTGTACTATTGAACAGGTACATCGCAGTATCAATATCATGGACGGACGTATCGTAAATTATACCGACGTCTCGGATATGCAAAGGCATCCTGTTTTCTCTATGAAACTCCATCATTAGTAGATCGCCATATTTGCGATTGTCTATTAGCCGCTTAACATCCTGAATGGCAGGGTTGAACCTTTCAATGTACCCCGATGTTAGGATTACTTTTTTTCGTTTAGCTATTTCGATCATCTGTTCACACTCTTTCGAAGAGAATGCTAATGGTTTCTCGACAAAAACGTGAAGTCCCATTTCCATTATTTTTTTTGCCATAGTGAAATGCGTTTTGGTAGGAGTGCAGACCATGCAGCCATCCAAGTTGGCTTCATCCTCAAGCAATTGATCAAGCGAGAAATAAGGCGTTGACTCGTAAAGCCTAGCCAGTTCTTTTGCACGCAATTCGTCCTCATCACATATTGCCACAAGTACTCCCATCTCATGCAGAACCCTCGCGTGGTTCTTGCCCCATCCACCAACTCCTATCACTGCTATTCTTCGTTTGTCCTCTGTTTTTACCATACAGGAGTTAACCACTTATTGTAATCTGCGAGCTCTGCGGTTACTATTTTTGAATAGGTTGTACGAATTTTACCGGTCACAGGCCCTTCCTTTCCATCACCTACTGCGTGACCATCGATATTGATTATAGCTGTGATTTCGGCTGCAGTACCTGTAAGAAAAAGCTCATCTGCCATATACAACTCCGTTCGAGAAATCGGACGCTCCATGATTTCATATCCCAGGTTCTTCGCAATCTCTATTGACGTGTCACGGGTGATGCCTTCTAAGGCAGATCCTCCTATATGTGGTGTATATATTTTGTTGTTCCTGACGATGAAGATATTCTCTCCAGATGCTTCACTCACATTCCCATCTCTATCCAGCATAACGGATTCGTCATAGCCATTCCTATTACTCTCTTGAGTCGCAAGCACTGAATTGAGATAATTGCCGCCGGCTTTTGCCATAGGAGGTGTAGAAGAATCGTGAATTCTGCGCCATGAAGAAATACAGGCACTGATGCCCTCTTCCTTAAAGTATTTGGCAAATGGGAACATTATTATCACAACATGAGTAGGTGAATCCCTTGTTACATTCAAATCAATCCCATGTTGTCCTACAAATGCTAACGGTCGGATATAGCATGAGTCTCTCATGCGATTTTTTTTCAGTAACTCTATAGTTCCGCCTTGTAGTTCAACTGCTGAATATTTCATCGCAATGGAATAGACTGCGGCCGAGTGTTGTAGTCTATCTAAATGTTCTTTCAGTCTAAATATATGAAGATTATTCGCTGATGAATATGCACGAATGCCCTCGAAAACTGAAGTGCCATAGTGTAAAGCGTGGGTAGTAACTGGGATATTTGCATCTTCCCATTTAACAATTTTGCCATCAAACCAGATGAAGTCAGCGCCTTTTGTTCTCATTTAGGGCACAGTCGATTTGCGGATTATAAAAATCTTCTAAAGCTAAATAAAACCTTCTTTTGGAATTTTCATCCCCATCACCCTCAACGTGTTATCAGAAGATCTTGCAAATTTCTCTACAATCTCCCAGTGCCGCTCAATCAAGTCTGCAACTCCGTTTGGCACCTTGTCACGCCAGTTTTGTACCCCGTGCGATTGTACATCTCGAGAACCTTTTGAAAATTCGCTAATCGCTTGCTCATAGAGCATGTCTTTCACAGCCGACGCCGATCCTGGAAATCGACGTGCTTTTATTGGGTTGAGCCTAAAGACTGATAAAGTAATCCTTTCAGCAACATCGCCAGTATATGTGATGAATCTTTCTTCCCTAACATTTCGGAGAATTTGATTTCTTAATATCCATGAGAATGGAGAAATTAAGGGTGGCAAATATCTTACGAATGGCGAGATCAGCGAGTAATCAGGAGAAACTGTGATGGATTTATTATTTCCGAAAACCGATTCTATCATTGCCTTCCGTATGGAATAAGGAAAAGGGAAACTGCGGGTGTTTATCTCTTTATGATTTTTCAAAAATCTTACGGGATAAACATAGACATTGTAGTCTCTACGCAACAATAGAGAGATAATATGTTGGTGCGTATTCGTAAGAGGATTCAAGTGCGCAAGGTAGATCGCTGCGATTCTCTCCATGAGCTATAGTAAACTTTAACAATGATATAAATAACAAAAAGGGTCGGAAAGGCCCTTACGACACTCGCTTTACTTCTATCTCGATTGTGGAGACATTCCGTGTTCTGCCATCTTCTGATTGCACTGTCTCGGACCCAATTCTTACATCGCCTACCTTGTAGCCGGCGTTCTCCATTCTTTTTAGGATAATCTGTGAAACATCGACTGCCCTACCAATACTTAAGCCTCGTGCCTTAATCGTTACGGACGGCTGATTGGCTAGTTGAATGAGTGTTGAGGTCACATATGCCATCAAAGGCTTCTTTCCTATGTATACTGCGTCTCGTGGACCATCTTTATGAACTTGTGGGTTTTGTTGTGGTTGTGCTTCCGACATATCAAGTTTAGCGGTTTGGGATAATTTAAATCAAGAAGATGAAACCATAATCATGGCCGTTCATGTACTAGCGCATCGCATGCTTTGTAGAACCCATTCAGATCGCGATGCGCAAGCCATCATCGAAGCATGGAACCTAAATTGCATCTATTACTTATTGGGGCCGGCCGGATTTGAACCGACGATCTCCAGCGCCCGAGGCTGGCATCATACCAAGCTAGACAACGACCCCTATGACCTCCTAATTCATGTTTAATCTTTATTAAAAAACATTAGGTATATGATAAAGGCATAGTTAATTTATTCAGGACTCCTGCATTGACAGACAGTCATCACCAACGAAAGCTGATTCAACTATTTTCTCACATCAAAGAGTATGAAAATACATGGCTTCTAACGGTGTAAAAGCCGAAATATACGAGACATAAAAACGGTTGATCGTAATGGCCTGATGAAGATAAAAATATATGATATATGGGGGTAAATTTTCTTAACGCGGCCAACGTAGCCGAAGTAGGGAAACCATTTCTCGCAATTTCCTAAAAATACATCAGCTTATAATTATTACCGATTATCAATGCGGGACGGAATTAATCTTGTCTTCTTTCCAGGGAGGCATTCGTTGAATCGATGCCCCGCCATATTATGTCATAGCCTAATTTTGAAATGAGATCGACGTGGCAGGATTCGGGTACTTTATACTTTCTAAAGAGAAGAACAGCATCCATGAAACTTGATATAGAATCCAAAGACTCCTGCAGTTCCATTATTTTAGATCGTGGTATTAGATATGTTCCAACAATTACGTAACTAAGTATGTTATCGTTTACGTTTAATCCTGCTTCCATGGATTGAAGAGCCAGTAACACCGAATCGGAAGGTATTTTGTATTTTTCAGCTAACGCGTTTATCGATACTATGCCGCTTTTACATCTAGTATTGTCTTCACCGTTATGCTGATTATTACAGATAGTTAAACGGTCTATATCTGCTAACAAATCATTGTGGGCACTGCTTGCGAATTTTCGAATCATCTCTTGATCAATTGACTTCAAGTACGAAAGGATTGGCCTCAGGGGCACCTGACCGTTTTTATAAATTATTAAATGGTCATCTTCTACTGATGAGCTTAGTTTCGATAGGAGATCTTTTTCGACGCTTTTATACTTGGAAGTAATGTAATAATTATTATCCACAGCGATAAAGATATCAATTTTGTCTCCCTTGTACAGTTCATTATTTTCAGAAGAAATTCGCGTTAATTTTTGTATTTTTCGCTTGATATATTCGATAGTCCAGAAGCCCATTATCTCCAAATATATTCGACGGCCGTACCTCTCAAACATAAAGTCTGGAATGAATGCCTTATCATTATTCACAATAATCGGATCCGGCTCCCTAATCAAGGTCCAACCGGTGCGAGATTGCTGAAATTTCATGGCAAATTTTTCTTCGACGCAACTATCAAAGCAGTTAGATTTGGAAGTAATATTCTCGCTATCATTATGACCAGGTAATCCGATTAATGGGGGCGCATTCTTTTTTGAGATGTGAAATTCATATATTTTCCTTCCTACAGATGTATAATTCCGGATAATCCATGCCTCGAGCGACCATGATTCTGCTGAAATTACATATGGAAGTACCTTCGCGATCGCGGTGCCATATAAATCGGTCATCTTGAATATGCTTAGTGGACCGTCGAGAGAACAGATAATAGTATCATCATAATACCTCGCATCTTTAGAGGTCGTTCGATCAATTTCTTTGTTATGTTCGTTTCGAATATTATACATTAGGCCTACTCTTTTGACATGTCGTAGTACTCGTTTCCAACTTGACCCTCCATGAAGAACAACTTGAAGTGCTGTGCAGCTGAACATGAGTGTCTGCATGAGGGCTAGGTTATACCATGCGACAAGGGTAGTTGGTGTTATTCTATCGAAATACTCCAGAACCAAATTTTCATCTAAATCGCTCCACATTTCGTTTGCAACATCTTGCATATCAACTCCTAGCTCCGCAGCGACAGATTGAATTATCTCGTCTCTTTTAAGAATTGTTAGTGCAAAATCACAGGTCGAAGATTTCTCGAATAATTTTCGTCTAATTATGCATGGTTCAACCATGACGCCAGCCGTATTAAGCCCATTTTTCATGAACTCACTATTTTTAACAAATTTACATCTTCTTTCAAGTAGTGTGAAAAGACCCCTGACGAGTTTATAATCTCCGTGTTGACTTTCGAGTAGTCCGATTTTATCAATGAGTAGTGCCTTTCTCTCTCGTCTCTTCCATGATTGTTCGAACCATTTGATTATATTATCAGCCAACGATACATCTTCATCTGAAGTACAAAATATTGGAGCAATGTTTTTCCCTTTATTTGAAATTTTGACTCTTAGTAGTTGGGCCGGAATCATTTCATATTCGCTATGTACATTTTATCTCGCAAATTTAATGAAAAATCATTAGACAGCCAAACTCACCTGTTGACAAACTGCACTTCACTACCAAGAATGTGGTATAGTAAACTGCAGCCGTTCTCAGGAAACTTCTTTGCTCTAAATTGGCGTAGGGAATAGCTACAAGTCCAATGCCGCTATTATGCATCAATATCGCGCTAGGCATCTTGTCTTAGATAGACATGCGAAAATTTTAAGCTTTTTCGAGGTGTCAAGTCATGGGTGGGATTCTGAATCTGGTATTTGTTCTTTCGTTGCATACGCCTAGATTTACAGGACAAAGTTAAAAAGGCTCACCACAATTATTAGTATATTCAGTAGCGGGGGGACAAAGTCTATAGCAGTTGATGATAGATTGATTCAATTTTTGAAGGAAGGTAAGGACTGGGAAAGGAGAGCTACGACAATCCCGGGAGTTTTTCTTTTAAGATTACCCTCATTCAAAGGTAGATCCGCGTCGCTAGCCATCGAGGTTAATCCTATCGGATCTTCTGGTGCAGCAACAAAGAAAAGAGGCGTTGTAGTCAGATCAACCACTGAACTGCAGGAGATCAATAGGTTACTTTCACATCCAAAACTGGTAGATTTCGCCAAACGAATAGATAATGTGAATCCAGAACGAAAACTTTCATCTCCAGCTAGTGCAGAACACGATGTGTTTGAAATTTAATGTCTAAATCTACTGAGATCTGAGAAGACGAGTAGAGCAGCTATGTAACGTCCCATCATATATTATGGTGAGTTCTAATTCAACTAATCTTATAACTCTAAGTAACCGCCGATCAGCGAACGCCGTAACAATATTTATTGATATATGGGGTGATAAATTCACCATCTGCATGGGCCCGTAGCGTAGTCAGGATATCGCGGCGGTCTTCGGAACCGCAGGTCGAGGGATCGAAGCCCTCCGGGCCCGGGCTAATATTGTCCCTTTATTTAGGGCCCCTATGTAGTAAAAGCTAGGCGATGGTTAACCTCTGCTGATGCTCAAGACCCAATGTCATGCTTCCTATATGCACTCCAGTCTCCAATCTCCAAGAAGAAGTATCCTCAACGGTTCCGGGTCTTCTTGACAATCCTAGGCTATAACGGGGTGCTGAAAGAGACGCTTTAGACTTCTTAAAGAAGGCGAGGGAAGACCATGAATGGGTCGAAGACAAGCTTATACAATTCATAAGCTCGGAGATTGAGAGGTTAAACCAGGGTAAGATAGCGGCGGTAGCCAATTACTACAAAGCCGTCAAACTGTTCTGTAAGATGAACAGGGTTAGGCTGGACTGGAAGATCATTCGTCGCGGTGTTCCGACCGGAAATAAGGCTGCAAACGACCGAGCGCCTACCTTGGAGGAGCTTCAAAAGTTGGTAGAGTATCCAGATCCACGTATAAAATCACTCGTCTACGTGATGGTATCTTCTGGTATTCGTTTAGGGGCCTGGGACTTTTTGAAATGGGGTCATATAACCCCTGAAATAGACAGTAATGGTGAGG
>JBAVTY010000591.1:0-1857 GCA_049696495.1 Candidatus Nitrosopolaris sp. | reverse complement strand
AAGCAAAGGCATCATCAATTTCCTTTAAAACGAAAGATTGTTTCTCTCGTAGAGTTGGGAATGGAAAGTTAGTGATGTAGTTTGAAATTGTAGAACTACTCATTTATTTCAAATGCTTCTCTATTATGCGTTGTATGAAAGTCGACCTTCGAACATCCTGACGTAACTTTTCTATTTTCTCGAACATTGGTGTTGGTAGCGATATTGATAGTTTCTTATACTCCATTGCTACCGGTAGCATCGGTAGCACCCATTAATAGCTGTTGCTCCTAAACCCCTAGTGGAGATGTGGATTCATTATTGTGGGTATCTAATACCAGATCCCTAAATGCAACCAATTTGCAACGTAATTTCTACCAATTATCAACTACCACATTCGTGAATAAGGCTACCTAGAGTAGTTGATATGTATTCAATAAACCAAGAACACAATTGCAAAAGCCACAAGAAAATTCCAAACAACATAGAATGATCAGGCACTTTTCTGTGAACTTTGCCGTTGTTACGTTAGTCACCACATTGATGTTAATACCACCTCATATTTTCGCAAGCGAGGCTGCAGAATGGAGCGGCAATTCTGGACAAGAAGGTAATAACTTTACTCCAGTACAAGAGACCACAGGACCAGACTGGAATGATATATGCAACAAGATTTCGTTTGCGTTGATTTCTCCATGGCCAAAGCAGATAAAGGATACCGGAAGCCTGAAAGATTTGTATATGTTGTTATTTTCAAAAGTTCTAGAGATCCGCGGTGAGATAAGTAAAGTGTTCCAATTTTTGTTTTCTGATTTGGGTATTCTAACAGAAGAGGGCATTTTAGGTAATGTAGGCGTGAATCTTCTAGGGCAGAATATTCTCCAAAGCCCATTAATATACAATATTCACGAACATAACGATTTTGAAACTGCTACAAATAGAGTGATAGAGCATATCATGGCAATATGGGAAGAGGACCATAAATCATATACACTCAAAGTAGTGTACATCTACACATATATCACACCTTAGTCTTAGGATACATACACTGTCAGTTGGGCTGTGACAAATTGTCCTGACCGGTTGCAGCTTCTTCAAGATTGGACTGTTTCCTGACCAGTTCCAATGCCGCCTATAAACACTGGACTAGTGAGAGGGAGAGATTGCCCTTCAAAGAAGGCCAAGGCGGTACCGGTTTGGCCAGGCAGGCCATCAATTGTAACTTGAAACGCGAAGATTGGTGACTTGGGTGGCCATGGGATGAAGGTTATAATGGCCTCAACGGATACGTGTCCTTCTCCAATTCCGGCTATTGCTATACTAGACTGCCCATGGCAGAATCTATCGACGCAGCGCAAGTTTGTAACTGACTCACCAGTCTGGTGAGGAAAGCCTCTCAATGTAATCTTGACTGATTATGAGTTGGGACTAGACTCTTATCTGATTATTTATCGACTCTCTAATTTTTGTAGCCAGGGTAGGAGTTGGAAAGTCTGTTGCCATAGTTATTACTAACACTGATATCACAGCCAAGCAAGATAAGACGCGTGTCATCCTGTGGTGTTGTTTAGAAGCCAAGGTATATGTCGGCTTCTTCAGATTATGATATAGTCATGAGATATACCGAATCTATAGAAAGATCATTGTTTTAATCTCCATTCCTATTGCTTTTATCCCTACAGAGCTGACAGGATCATTTGAAGGTCTGCCAGAGATCTTAGCATCTGTAGGAGAAACGGCTGCAAACAGAGGCCAAAGTCTGTTTGACAGAGATAAGAGCGGCCTCCTGCTGAAGATAGGATACTGGCAGACTCCAGCCAGCCGAATAACCTTGAGTGCATTCCCAATACGGAGTAAATTCCCCGAAGCCATTAACGT
>JBAVTY010000590.1:0-8125 GCA_049696495.1 Candidatus Nitrosopolaris sp. | reverse complement strand
TAGCGAAAGCTAACGGTGAGTCACAAGCAATAAAGATCATTACAGTACAATTAAAACAAAGCCCAGAGTATCTTAAGTGGCTATCAATTAACAGGTGGAATGGTCAAATGCCTTATGCTCTTGGAAGTGGTGGTAGTAATAGCAGTTTTGGTGGATTTCCGTTTTTCCAACTACCAAAACTGCCGTCAAAGCAGCAGCCACTCCCACCAACACAGCAGCAAACAGCACAACAAAACTTAAAAAGACATTAGTGCGTGCACGTAGTGTGCGTAGATGGTAAACTATAAAGTAAATAGCAAGTTATAAGTAATGTACCCCACCCATGAGCGAATTTGCCTTCTTCAGATTTAGAAGTCATAACATGCTAAACCAGGAAGAGCAAGAGCATAAAGCGGAAATTATCCAATTAACGGAGGAGGTATTGCAGGCTAAAGGTATTCAATGTGATGTTAGTATATCAAAAATTCCTGAGGAGCAACTAAGAGAAATTCTTGAGAAAGTCAGAGAACTTCGTAGAAAGAAGAAAAAACAATCAAGTATAGAAGTTCTTAAGGAAGAGGAGGCCTACCTCTACAACAGGTGATAAAATGGATAGCACAACACGCTGGCTTTCAATGCTTGGTATCGGATATGTATGTAACTAATGGTGGAGAGAATACTGTCTATGTAATAGCTACACCTGTACAGCCACCAACACATACAACAATAACTTCAGCTGTTGATGGTAATGGAAATCACGTACAAACGAGTATAAAGCAAGAGTGTCAAACTGCTGGTGCAGCCTCTGGAATCGATCACTCATGCACTGCAAGCTCCAGTAGTAATAGTATTAGTGGTAGTGGTCTAAGTCTAATGCCCTGAGCTGATTAAGTATAGTTACGAGGCCGGTCTATCAATTCATTGTGCGTTGTAGCGGATTTAGGCTTTCATGAGATGGATCTATTTTGGTTAGCCTAATACTTGGTAGGTCTAAAGCTATGATTGTGGCCACATTCTCGGCAGCTATTTATTTCCTCACTAGTTTCAGTAGAATTAGTAACGTCTATTAATTCTGAATGCGCATTATTCATGTCGTATTGCATCGGCTCCTACTGGCTTCTTCGACCACTGCGATCAGACCACGGCCCCAAACCTGAGCAGATCGTAGTGATTCGATTATTTTGTGATGTTTTTTAATTCTCATCCTTATCTCCTTACTCACGCCTTCTCGATGATAATTCTATTGTCTACCTGCAGGACCTTAACAGTTATGTAACCGATTGCATTACTCCTATCTGTAAAATGTCAATTATCCTTTTCCCATGAGTAGCATTGTAATTCTCAGTCCATTCTTGTACTGCTTGTCCAATATCTGATTGATTTCTGAACGTACTATTATCAATGGCTTTTCTCTGTAGCCACATCCATATGACTTCAATTACATTGAGTTTAGGAGATTTTGTTGGTAAGAATACCAGTGTTATTCTTGGATGATGTTTGAACAATGCTTCTTTAGTTTTCTTTGATTTGTGTATCGATGCATTGTCTAGGTATCCATGTCCATAGCCTATGTTGTAACGTTCAGAATGAGAATAGTAATGCTGTGGGTCTGCAAAATGCTTGTGGTGGCCGAATTAATATTAAAAGTGGAATTACTAATTTATTCATTTTTTGTCTTTTCATCCCAGTCTTTTAACCCTTCTTGAACCCCATCATTAGTCCTGATACAAATCCAAATATAGCTGCTATTGGTAACCCTGATGCTGCAACAGTAGAAGAATGCGTTGCAAATTGTGTTGCCGTATCATTAAGTGTGTGAACAACCCGTTCTGACGCATTTGTTAATGTGCTTCTTGAAGCATCCTCTATCGCAACCCATTTCACATCTACCCACCCTCTGTAGGATAAATAAGCAAGTGCAGCCACAAACAATCCAATAACTACTGCAACTATTTTCATGACTTTCTTAATGGCATATCCAGCTAATGCGCCGAACAGGAACCCGCCACTAGTCCTCAAATGGCAATTCAGAGGTCTGTACTCCTTGTCAATTGTGGTGCACCGTATTCTTTGAAGTTCTGAATCTCATCTGCAATCGCCATTTCTATGTCCGATTCATTCTTTACTAAACGACCAATTTGCACGCAATTTCTTATGTTCGGATTAGGTAGCTGCTCCCATACAGAAATTGCAATTTGGTCCGCTGTCTTTTTGTCAAGTCCTTCAGCTAACAATTTTTTTTCTGATATTTCGTAGAATTGCGAAAAATCATACTTATTCAGATACATCACCCTAAATCTGCTAAGCAATGGTTCAGACAGTTTCCTGGTGCCGTTACTTGTAGCAAATACCCGAGTCTTCAGGTGTGTTTGCCTTAATTTCTTGTGCATAGTCTGGGTTAGTATTCCAGTCTCCATCAATGAAAGTAACATTGTTTGATATTCAGGTTTCAGGTGTTCAATCTCATCGATTAGCAGGTATTTTGGTCGTATGTCAAACAACACGTCTATCATACCTGATTTGCTAGCATTACCGCCCACAGTAAAGAACGCTTCTTTCTGTCCGAATTTTTCAAATATACATTTTAAGAACAGGGTTTTCGCGTGTCCGGGCGGTCCAACTAACAGAATATGCACTGGTTCTTTAGAGTTTAAAGATCTGAGAAAGGTGCGTTTGGTTCCTTCATAGCCAAATATCTTCTCAAATATTTGCCCTCTTTTTATCGGTCTACTTCTGAATGCAATTAGTGGAATTGAAGCTAACAGATCTAATAACATTTGATTGATCATGTCACTTCTCGCATCTCTTTTGAAATTGCGTGTTCGGAATCCATATCTATTAATAGATATGGTCTCTGTTAAACGTATCTATCATGAGTTACGGTGCAGGCGTAGGCGTATCCGATATTAGATATATATCTAATAATCGACCATCTATGAGGATGCATAGTAAGAGAAGAAACGTACTTAGTGATGCTGAGAGATTATTTCTTAATCGATTGATTAGGGGAAGGGATTTAGAAAGTTATGCCGACACATACAAGAGGAACTTAAAACATAGAATATTACAAAAGAGGAAGAGGTTGACCGATGATTTGTTGTTAATTAATGCAGCTCTTGACGAATTACAATCCCTTTGATAATAACTATTCCAGTACAAGCCCCCAAAGGCTCGGGACTAGGAGATGTATCGCTAGGCGCGGGTGCAACATGAGGCTGAGGAACCTAAAACCGTAAATCTCGGAGATGGAAACCGTGTAATCTTGGACAACGCCATGGGACAACTTCTGCGCACATTATAGCCAGAATATCTAGCTTCCTGTCAGAAAGAAGAAAGAATCTCCAAATAAAGATTCCTTGTGTGTGGTAATTTGAATACCCGAAGAAAAGGAATATGGCAGCGGCTAAATGGTTGTTAAGTTCAGTTGCATGAGACTGCGTTAGTTATTACGCGCAGCTGCCGACGAGAGATGTAAATACTACGCCATGATTTTTAAGTCCAACTCCTATTTCTTATCTGATGATGATTCTCGACGAAGATGGAGAGAAAGCAGTCAAATTAGCTAGAACGGTAGTAGAAGATCATCTTGACTTCTTGGCATCTTCAGGTTCCAACCTTGATGGGAATGCCAATAACCATTATGATATTATTGAGCTTAACCGAGATACCAAAAGCTATGGCGTCTTTGTTACACTGAACTATATAGATAATCACAAACAAGAGCACTTGAGGGGTTGCGTTGGCTTTCCGAGAGCGGAGAAAAGCCTGTACCTTTCAGTAATTGATGCTTCTATCGCAGCAGCAACACAAGACCCCAGATTCCTCCCAGTCGACAAAAAGGAACTTGCAGAGATAGTTTTTGAAGTGAGTATTCTAACTCCCCCTGAAGAGATCAAGGTTCAAAACCCGATGGAATATCTGAATGCCATAAAAATAGGCAGAGACGGATTAATATTGACATGGAGGTATGGATCAGGACTATTACTCCCACAGGTTCCAGTCGAGTTGAAATGGGACATCGAAGAGTATCTTGCAAATCTTTGTTATAAGGCAGGTGCTCCACCAGACATCTGGCTCATGTCCGATTCAAAGATCTATTCGTTTCAAGCGAATATTTATAGGGAGTCCGATCCGAATGGCAATGTCGTAAGAGTTAGGCTCTAATATGCGGAAGACCCCTCATAAGTAGCCGTGTACTTGTTCTTGTCCTTTCTTCTCTTAGTGTTTTTCCCATCTTTTTTTGTCTCACCTACCAACGGGAAAAAAGAGGTTATGGACTTCAAGGATAAAAACCAAAATATGTGTACAATCAAACTCATACCGACGCTCACTTGCCCCCAAAAGTATATCTTACTCCATACGGAGTCGGCCTGGGTCACGCAAGCAGATTGATAATGATAGCACAGCAGCTTCAGAATTTAGGCGTCAATTTGAGATTCTCCTCATCTGGAGAGGCTGTACGATATATCTCAATGCATGGCTACGATTGTGTATCAATTCCACCAGTTGAATTGGCGTGGAGCCCCGACGGAAGTTTTTCTATACAAGACAGCATAGCAAAAATTCCGTATTTGTTCACAAATTTGTGTAGGCAGGTAAATACCGAAGCTCGCAATATGCTAGAATATGAGCCTGAAATCATTGTCTCAGATACGAGGCTGTCCTCGCTCTTATCAGCTAGATTATTAGGAATACCGTCTATAGTCATTTTGAATCAGATAAAATTATTACTCTCACCTAGGTTAAGGGAGCTGAAGATCGCAAGGATTTACGAGAAATTAAACGGTGAATTTCTGGGTATTATATGGTCACTTGCAGATAAAATTCTCGTTCCTGACTTACCTCCACCCTATACGCTAGCAGAGCACAACATCTGGGACACCAATACAGTTGCTGGAAAATTAGAATATGTCGGCCTTACTACACCAAAAATTCATATCAGCGAAGAACAGATCAACAAAGTTGCTCAATTTCTTGGTTTGCAAAGAAACAAACCAATTGTTTTTGTTCACGTGAGCGGTCCTAGCAACACTCGAATGCCGCTGATCAGAACCGCAATAGATGCTTGCAAAGTTCTTCAATCTGATATTCAGTACGTTATTTCTGAAGGGAACCCGAAAGGAGATGCCAACCCGAAGAAACTATGCGGTTCAGGGTGGTACTATGAATGGTGCCCAGTTCGAGACGAGATTTTTGCAATGAGTAATGCCTTGGTACTGCGAGGCGGACATGCTGCTCTGTCGCAGGCAATTCAATTTGGGAAACCCATCCTCACTATTCCGATAGAAAATCATGGTGAACAATTAGGCAACTCACAGAAAATAGCAAAAATTGGCGCCGGTATTATGTTAAACGCAAAACGACTCAAGGCGAGCCAAGTTGCAAATGCAATAAATGAAGTAATCAACGATTCACAATATCAGCAAAAATCAAATCTACTAATGAAACTCACAGAAAAACTAAACGGAATCGAGAATGTCGTGAAGATAATTGGGTCCTATCTCAAATGAAATAGTTTTCATATTCTTTTTAGCGGATTCTGTCATTTTGTCTATCGTCCTCCTGTATTTTGCGTAGTCTTTTCTCGTGAACGTCATCAGCCTATCCATCATAGAACTTTTGTCTGATAATAACGGAAGCTTATTTTTTTCAATTCCCAGTTCCTCGGCAATATCATACATACCCTGACTCGGCAGCAACAAAGGCATCCACGGGATCTTCTTCGAGGCCAGGATTTTTTTGAAAGTTGACTGTATCAACCAAAGAGGATGGATCACAACGCTCAACGGAACGACAACTCCTTTCCCCCTCATGAGAGTCAGAATTTGAGTTGCAACGATTTCTTGCAAGACTGCTTTATGACTGCTTTCTAGTTGTTGCCTCATGGTCTTTTGTAGTCGTCGGTGTCCATGCTTTTTGAGATTGAGAACTTTGCCAAAGCTATCATTGCCGCAATCTAATTCCACTAGTCGAATTGAATAATTCTTGATGCTCATTTTATTAACTATCATACCAAATATCTTCAAATTTTTTCTGAGGTCGTCGTCGTCAGTATAAAGAATCACTATCTCCGGAAAAAAGCCACACTTTAGTGCTATCATACAAGAAATGGCGGACAAGGTGTCGTGTATAGTGCACAATACTTTTTCCCCTTGACATGCAAAAGGAAGACCGCCTAGTCCTATGTCTATTTCAATACTAACGTAAGCCGATTTCTTGCCTATGAATATCTCAATAAGTCTATCAGCCTCCAATTCGTTTTTTGCTGGACGCGCGGATGATGAGTAAGAATGGGATGAGGAAATTGAAGAATCAGGAGAAAAAGTATAAGGTCTCTGTCGAGATGATGAAATTGATGATGGCTGCAACGCTGCGGTAAGATCGCCTGTAGAAGCAAACTCTAGATCTCTAGATTTATAATTGACTTGTGCATTATTGCTTATCTGAACTTTAACAAAGAATTTCTCGTTGGGTAAAACTTTCAATTTTCCAATATTAACGACTTCTGCTGTGATATCTTCAAACTGGATACTAGGCACCTTTTTTGCGATGGCAACCTTGTCAATCCCAAACATCTCTCTTGTGATCCCCGCACCCTCTACTACGTCATCCATCTCAAAAACAAGACATTCGTTTTCAATCGCGATATTTTTCAGCTCGATATTCTTTGACTGAAGCTGTTTCTCAATATTGGCAATCAGTTTATCAATTCTACCCATAGAGAAATGACCAGGAAATACTAACAATACTGTTTTGTCTTGATTGTTCATTTTGTACGTACCCACCTCCTTCTGCTGTTCGACCTCAACTTTTCACTTAGACAATATCTAAGAATCAGAGCTGACCTATAGCATCTTCAATATTCTTTTTATCTGCTGCGTCGGGTGTTTGTTCGAGGTATATTACGAGATCGTCTTTGGCACCAGAAGTATTTTCAAGTTGTAATCTGGTGAAGGCGCGATTCTTGTATATTGGTCCAAATCTGTATGGATTGACAGCGATTGCTTTCGTGTAATAATCTTCAGCTTTAAGATAATCCTTGTTTTTTAAATAATAGTTCCCGAGGCCACGATAAGCAAGATAATATTTGGGGTTCAGTGTGATTGTCTTCTCGTAGCAGGAAATGGCATCTTCTGAATTAATCTCATTATATATCCCTCCCAACAAGCACCATGGTTGTGGGTTGTCATTGTCCAATTTGACAGCTCTTCGCAGCTTTCCCATGGCATCATTAATGTTTCCTTGCTGGTGAAGTTTTTCTGCTTCAAAACAGATTCTGTTTGAATCACGAAACTTCAGGATGTCATTTTTGAAAATATCTTTCATATCGTTTGGGATTAACACTAATGTAATCATATCGTCTTGTTCCCAATCCCGCTCAAATTGAGATTCAGGAATTGCTCCTATCGTATCAGGTTCTGGGACATAAGTTAGGATTCTGCGTTCTTCAGAATCGTAGCCAGATACTATGGAGGCATGCTGTACTGTTTCTTGAATCCCAGGGAGGATAATGATTGAAGGAATACCTTGATCTATCCTTTTTTTTAGATCCATTATCGATCCTTTGTAAATATATGTCGTAAAACCATGTTTCTCAGCAAGCTCTATTCCCTCCATCATTATAGAGCCTTTCATCCCAGGATATTTCCGGGCAAGTTCCAAAGCCTCCTCTAACTGGATTTCTTCACCCCAATATTTCAAAACTACATTGATGACTAACGGAAGACAGATGTTTTCTTCTGTCTTACTAACTAGTGGAAGTGTTATCAAATGCTCTTCAGGTTGAGGTTGCACTGTAGGATGATATCGATTTTAATCAAATAAAAATCATTCTTGTCGTCATAGTTAATCCGAGACAAGGAGAAAGAAAAATAAGCAAAATAAGGCAACTAAAAGGGAAAAAAAAGCAACACACTTGGAATAATTATGAAAAATAGTGCCGATAGCTAAAAGACATGGTCATCATATTCCAATAACACATGTAGCAAACAAGGTATTACGATAATCATGGTATATGCTTGTAAATAAGGTGTGTAACGAACGAATGCAGAATCTATACGATACCAAGCTTAGAAGGATCCAAAAGACATAGACATATCAGCAAAACACGCTATAACAGCCATAGAGAGACGATTACATAGAAGGA
>JBAVTY010000589.1:0-5722 GCA_049696495.1 Candidatus Nitrosopolaris sp. | reverse complement strand
AGAAATCAATCAGATATTGGACAAGCAGTACAAGGATGGACTGAGAATTACAATGCTACTCATGGGAGAAGGATAACTGACATCTTACAGATAGGAGTAATGCAATCGGTTACATAACTCTTAAGGGAGGTGAGGAAGGCGAAGAGTGTCCACTTGAGGTAAGATGGATTAAGAGCAAGAGAGCAAAAAAACCATAATTTCCTTTCGGAGAATCTTCTAACGGAGGTCGAAGTCAAACTAATGGCTGAATTCTGCTCTAGAACCCTCTTGACGAACTTACTTCCCTCGTCTTCTTTAGGTTTATCATCTGTAATGAGCCATACTCTGTCTGCTTTCATATCGATAGCAGGTAGAACTATTCGATCCACTTCAAAGCCAACCGGAGCTTTGTGAACTCGAAGCATTTGGAGTGAGGTCATTATACTCTCTTTGGTCATTTTAATATTTGTAGTAACTTATGTCAGGTTACAGCGTTTTATATACTTATCTTGTATATAAGAAGAGTAGATTGAAACGAGCTACATTAAGATACAATGCAATGGCTTTACAGCATGCTTGTTCTGAAGTGACGAGCAGGTTTACTCATAGTCAGCCAGAGTGTGAAGAAGAATCAGCCGATTGTCCAGATTGCTTTGACGCCATGATCAGTGTCGTTCTCTAAACGAGTCGGAGAGAAGCCACAACAGCAGGAATCAAGGAAGGCGATACCATTTTCAAGAGCATTTACTTTTTTAACTTATTGTAATAGCTTTTTTATTGTCTGTAACTGCTTATTTTTTTCATCTTTTTCTGTGATTTCATTGCCGATAAGATCTATTAGTGAAAGAAGCAAAGACCTTGGTTTATCAGCTAGACTACTACAATATATCATTTGTTTTAAGACCTCAAAAGACCAATCCGTCTTTTTAGGATCAATTGATTCGAAGAGAGCTAAAACATCTAGACCTGATTCTTTACCTTTATCCGGTAAACCTCTTAGATAAAGGCAGCAAGTGATCAAGTATTGCATAATTATCTTGTACTGTAGTTCATTTATTGCATATTTAACTTCAGTCGCGACACTTTCGGCTTCGCTGTATTGATGAGAGATCAGTAATAGCTCTGCTTCTAGTGGCTTCAGCACTTAGTTTTTTGTGTTGATATAACTGGAGTGCTTTTTTATAACATATCATAACTTTATGGTGTTGACCCATATTTACTAACGTGATACCTACACCATTCAGGACAGATGGGTTATCTGGATCCATCTCCAAGGCCTTATCATAGTGCTTTATGGCCTCATCATAATTCTTTAAATCGTAAAGAGCAAGACCCTTGTTTCCCAAGGCATATACATTTTTAGGATCTGTCTCCAAGGCCTTGTCATAGTACTTTATGGCCTCATCATAATTCTTTAAATTGTAAAGAGCAAGACCCTTGTTTCCCAAGGCATATACATTTTTAGGATCTATCTCAATAGATATCGCACACTATCACATTATCACACTATAGCATATTCTACAGTAACTATCCAACGTATTGACAAAATATTATCTATTTATTGACATAAATGACAGCATACGGCCTACTATCCTAAATTCCGTCTAGATTTATTTCTGATTCAGAAATATCCTCTTCTGTAGCCTGACTGTTCGTTTCTTTAGTAGGCCGTAATTGGGACATATCCAAAACAAATCTTTCCAACAAAACTACCGCTTCAAAGTCAGTGTTTAGCTTATACATGTTAGTCTTGCCGATCTTTCTGTTATTGAATATTAACTGGTTCCTTTCTAAACTGGGTATTTCTCTGAATACTGTTCTAAACGACAATCCTGTTTTCTTCGCTATTTCACTTGGAGGGTAATCGAATTCTTTGTGGTCGAGGAAAAAGTCTAGAATTTGTGCTACGGCTCGTGATGAGAAAAGATTGGTCAAAATTCCATTATTAAATTCATTCACATTCTGGAGCGACACATATTTAGTGATAAATGGCCATATTTGTCTGTTTCTGCATCACTGTATTTAATTTAAATAACCTAAGTTAACGAACATAACGATAAACATGTCAATTAAATAAATAAATAAGCCTCCCTGGCATATCTTGTCGTGAACATTTACGAAATTGCAGTTTTGCGTATATTGGTCAAGAAACATCGTCCAATGAAGGTGTCTGATTTGGTGAATGGATTTCCGGATAACTCTGGGGATAATGTTTTGCAGGCTATATCAAAGTTGCATTTTCTTGGTTATATTTCGGTTTATGATACTCCCGTTCAATATATTTCGTTAAGTAGGGACACGAAAAAAGAAGTACTGAAAATCGTTATTCCCAATCTTAACGAGGAGTCTCAAACAAGACAATGTTTTTCAAATCAACACGTTGTGGATCCCCCAGTAAGTAAAAATGTAGGTGAACCAAAAAATAATAAAAGGATAAATTTAAGGCCACTTGTTCAAACAGGGACTATTATCTTAGCTGCAATAGTAATAGGTTCAGTAATTGCTACAGGAGCATCATTGTTGCAATATTTACCGATGGCAAATAATCAGGAGCCGGCCAGTATCCTACTTCTCTATCATCCGACATCATTCTTCACTACTGCAGACAAATTACAGTCTATGAGTACATCATCATTAACTGCACAAGAAGCAAGTCTAAGTTCATTTGCCGTCGCGACAACGGCTAGTCCGGGAGGAGGATCACTCATTGATCATGTGTTCGTAGATGATAATAATACTTTCCATAGAATCATAGTAGATGGTGGCACTGAAAAAGTCTCGAATGTTTCGACGACGATACACTTGAAAAACGCATTTGTGGTCTTAAAAATTTGACCGCTTGTTCGAACGAACTATTGGAATCGTGTGATGTGCTATCAGTTAACTTCCGACACAAATATTTCTCCGTCTCTTGATTTTAGACTGTATGTATCAAGAGTAGTTTGTAGCTTAATCAGGAAATAAAGTCTCAAGCACTATTTTCGATATCACTGAATATCGAATCTCTTTTTCGGGTAGTAGTCATCTTAACTCGCAGTTTGCAGACTGATCTTGATAGGAGTAATAAGATCATGTTTCTATAGTCTTTTTTAAAACCTACTTCTAACGCAGTGTTAGTTGTAGATTCTACTACTTGATCTTTAAGCAGTCGATTCGGTTCGTGAGTCGATTTGAATTAGTAGGGCAAATTGTACGTCAGCTAGTGATATACTTGAATGACAAATAAAGAACAAGCGTGGAGATAGCATGTCGCAGTATCTGTCCGTCGATTAAATTTTGGCATAGAGATCTTTGTGAAAGTGCGAAAGTGTAAAAGTGCGTTAATTATCCTTTATGCATTCAGTACCTACATTTCTGTCCTGACCTAACAGCCCAACTGTTTATAGTATAATATTGTCGAAGCTTAGTAGTCACAATATTAACTCCCTATCACAACAGCGTTTTTCAATATTCGCTACAGTGATCTGTGATCTCTTTTTCTCACTCTCTTCTTACCATCAACAACCGTTTGTAGATGAGCTAAACCTTTGACGTTAGAATTTAGTTATGTGAATTAGAAGCTTTTGGCTCATAAAGATATACCGACATATTCTGGCTATATTGGCTTTCCCCGAACATTGCTATCTTTTTTGTATTATTGCTGTCGTAAATGGTGTACAAAAGATTACCTTGTCCATTATGTTCTTGCATGACCTTAATAAATCCCGGATCAACTATTAAAAGGCTCGATCGGGTTCTAGATAACGTGCTGTCGAAAAATGTTTTGTAAGTGCCAGGTAAATGGAATACATGTTGCGGTATCCACAAATAAAAAGCATCTGAAATTATAGTCAGATTATTTTTCTTTAAGCTAACGTTGTAGTTCTCTAAATACTTTATAATAAATAAAGCTCCTTCGAAATAAAAAGAGTTGACGTTAGGTGTTATCAGTAAGAAAGTCTTGGTTATTCCAAAAATCAGTAGTCCAGCAATAATAGCAAATAGAGATATCTTCGCGATACTGTTGAATCTGATTCTATTTAGTGTTTCAAGAAACAATCTGGCTCCTGCAATACAAAATACTGGAAATAGCGGGATGAAATGATAGGGCAGGACCCACCCTATGAAGTAAAGGGTAATCAAGAAAGGGATAGCCCATAATAGAAGAAAGTAATCTCTTCTTATAATTGCAAAGACTAAGCCAGATGTACCAACAATAAACAAAACCGGATCGGCTTTAAAAAAGACAGTTAGGGAGACTAAAAATGTCTGAGCTCCTCTATGAGTTTGGTAATGAATTCCCTTTAACCAATCATTAAAATGACCAATTGAATTTGCATAAACTGGCCAAATCATCGGTATCAGTATAATTGGAATTAACCACATGCCGACTACCTTGAAGCTATTTTTATTATTGGTAAAAACTAGGAGTCCTACCGGTAGAACCATGGTGAATATCGGAATCTTTGTGAATATGGCTAATCCAAGAAGAATGCCTGAAACCAAAGTATTAACATATCTTCTGCTATTGTTTAAGTTGTTGATATCGACACGATCTGCAAAAAATACCGAAGATAAAAATAATGGTAACTGAATTCCTTCCAGTAATACTCGCATTAGTAACGACGTTACCGGCATCACTGCAAATAGAGTAGATGCTATAAATGCTGCATTCTTACCGTAGCGCCGTTCGGATATCTTATAGACAAGAAGAGTATCGATTATGGCAAGTACTCCCATTAATATTCTTGGAAATAAATAAAGTGTCTTTATAGATTGTATACTGTTTGCAGAAGGATGTAATGAGCTAGGATAACCGGTCATCCAGAAGATACCGGATAAAAATATTTGTCCGAAGTAGGGATGATCATAAAAGTACGGATCTTCTTGAGGACTATGAGTCTCTAACATATTCATAGCTCTTCTCATGTATATACCCTCATCGTAATATAGGGAAGGAAAACCTATAGGATTCCAAAGATGAATACAAGTAGATAAAACAAGCGGTATGATGATCAAAAGGATAGATCTAGAAGGTCTATTTCTTAAGAAAACCATGATTTATAACTTTGGAAACTCGTACAGGTTAAGGCAGCATGTTGTCTTAGAACTTTTCGGTTTTCTAAGCGTAGACAAACCAAAGTGTCTGTAACCACCGGAAACGGGACAATTTTTCGTTATTAGCCGCTCACTTTTTCTGTCATATGGTAGATATGGAAGATATCTATTGTCTTGAAACGTAAATTATTGTGTTTTAAATGTTCGAAAAGTTAGAGGTGGATACTGGACTCGTTTTATTTAGCCTTGCTTTCTAAAGTTGTCTTAAAATAAATTCAAGTTTACATCGAGTGATTAGTTCATATGGTTGGAATAAATGCGTAATAGACAATAGTGGTGGACTACTGTATGGTTTAAGATGATTACATCCATACACCAGGCAGTGTACAGCCAAGACATGTAAGAAATCTAACTCCAATGACAAACAACGAGTTTCAAGTTACTTGAGGCTGGGACATAATTCCATGTTTTCATTTTGCTAACTTCCATTGATCGTTTGGTATAAAGCTATCCTAAAGGTGTCTAATGTTTTGGTGAAAAACGATCAGGTCCACCCAAAGAAGGCTAGCCCCAACAAGTTCTTCAGAATCCATCTTAATTAGCATTCTAAATTTGATAGGCCTGATATCCTGGCCAAAATCACACAAGAAAAGAAGAGGGAGACCGTATGTCTATCCTCCAACTGTGATACTGAGATGTTTTGTAG
>JBAVTY010000588.1:0-2077 GCA_049696495.1 Candidatus Nitrosopolaris sp. | reverse complement strand
CCTATTCTGCCGAAATAAAACCGAATTCAAAAGATAACAGCAATATCGGTTTTAGGACCACAGTACAGGCATTTGCACCTGGTTATATATCCACCTCAAAGGCATCCTCGTACTCATCCTCATCTTCTACATTAATAATGACAGATAACAGCCATCAGGAGTATATTATTAACAACAATGCTTCTAGCAACCTTATGCAAAATATACTAAAAAATGTTCAAAATAACCTTGAACAAAATGGTATTGATTTTTCTCTTGAAAATTAGTGCATCATGAATAGGGTTCTCATATTGGAATCTGAAAACGACGAAATCTGAATAAAGGTATTAGTCTGGATGCAAACAAGCCCTGGAATTTCACGCATATGCTAACTTTCATCCAGAGTGATCACGAACACCTGCTAAGACGATGGATTAATAATCAAAACTGCAGTGACTGATTGTTGGAAGTGTGAATTCTTTTCAGAAATCATCGTTTGTGTTCAGTCAATAAGATTTTAGATACGTGTACAAACAAAGTTACATTGAATCTAAGAATGTCCATAATCTTGCTTCTTATATCGATCCCGATATTTAACCTCCTCTATTACCCTTTGAGTAATAAAGTTCAGTCAGTACATCATGTAAGATTTCTTTTACATCCTCATCTTTCAGATCCGGCTCATCTGTTCTCTCTAACGGTTTGAAACGTTTCTCGATAGATTTAGCTTGGTCTTCAAGTTCTTTTTCCATCTGTGATACCCCTATCGCCTTAAGAAGTGAGCTGGCTGGCTGCATTTTTGTAAAGCTCTTTCCTCACCTCAGAATCTCGAGACATATGTTTAGCTGAGGTAAAGATCCCAATAAATATGAGGTACGACCCTAGAGGAAGAAATGCTTCGGTGATAAGCCCGTAAGGTGAAATTGTAATGGTGCTATAGCTATGGTACCATAAAAGATTGATATTCCGATGGAGGAGAGAAGGAGGGATTTGCGAATTCGATCTTGGTAAACCAGTGAGGAAGCAGTCCAAAAAACTAGACTGAACACCAGTGCGCCAGCCTGTTTTGTCGCACTAAGACGAGCTTGAAGCAATTAGAAAGAAGTTACAAGACACAAATGAACGCATCAAGAAGGAACAAAACAGCCTCAAATTCCAATACCGTATTGGTCAGCGCTATGTTCTTAAATGGGTCTCCTAAATAGGTATCATCAGATGCTTAATCCAATTCTGACCTGATTCGTTCAACCAAATAATCTATACTGACTGGCTTTCTGATAAAGCATCCTAAGCTTATTGGATATATCTCTCTTAGTGCTTGGTTTATTTCCGCTGCACAAGACATGAAACAAACCTTGACATTAATATCGATAGCCAATATCTTTTCACACAATTCAAACCCATTCATATGTGGCATATTAATATCAACTAAAACAAGATCATAGAAATTTGGTTTGAATTCTGACAATGCTAAAACAGGGTTATTAGATGTATATACTTCGATTCTTTTGTTAGGATCGTAATAGCCGTTGCTATCTTCTATTCCTGCTTTGAAAGTTAGGGTGACATCTGCTTCATCATCTACAATCAATATTCTCTTACACAATCGTTGTTTTTCTTTTAATACATCGGTATGACACAACGGATCTTCTACAAGACTATGGGCAATCATTTGATTAACACCATCATGTAGCTTCGAATCCATATGTTATGTCATCGACGATAATTTCATTCATCAGTTTAGACTCCTCACGCAAGTATGATGGTATGACTAGGCATACTGATCCACGGTTATTACGATGTGGTATCAATACGTGTGCCAAGCTATTCATTACCTAGGGCGTGGAAGGCTTTCGTGCAGCGGCAACATAAATAGTGTACATACAAAGACCATTCCGACTACCATTCCGATGAAGAGGATATTAGATTTCCACTCCAGAAGCCGAATTTGCTTGTAAAAGCAAGGCTTTATTGATTTGTCATGAATTTTGCAAGCCGTAAAGTGCCACGCCGCTTCAAGCGAAAAGAAGGCACTTGCAAATCCAATGGCAATATATGCTATACTTTCGATCATACTGATTGATGCTATCTCGAACAT
>JBAVTY010000587.1:0-5152 GCA_049696495.1 Candidatus Nitrosopolaris sp. | reverse complement strand
ATTAGATTCTAATCGAGCATTACGTGATTTTCTTGCTATGGACTTTCCATATAATAGAAGGATAATGGAATCTTGTGGATTAACCAGTCTTCCTGACAGAAGGACATTTGATAGAAGGCTTTCGACGATATCTGCGGACATCAAAGAAAGGATAGCGACTATGACGAGTCTGTTTGTAAAAGAAAAGCTAGTTGACCCATACATTATTGCGATAGATAGTACATTACTTAGAGCCAAAGGTCATCTATGGCACAAATCATCTATGATCAAAGGAGCAGTACCTCGTTCAAGTATTGATACTGATGCTAGATGGGGATTTAGTCATACCAAGCAGTGGATGTTTGGTTATAAACTACACATAGTTCTTAGGTAAGTCTAGTAAGCATCTAGAACGAAAGCACCAAATAGGACTAGAATCGCTTCAATCGCTACACCCTTTGGTTCTTGTCATCTGTAATTAGGAGATGTGGATTCATTATTGTGGTGTATCTAATGCCAGATCCGTAAATGCAACCAATTTGCAACGTAAATGCAACCAATTTGCAACGTAAATGCAAGCAATTTGCAACGTAAATGCAACCAATAATCAACTACCACATTCATGAATAAGGTCTACTACATTCAAGAGAATGACTGAACCGTTATGTAAGAACAAGTTCTATAATCATGTCTGCCAGGTGATATTGATTTCTTTGTACTTCAACAAACATACCAAGTTACAAGAGCTTAGAAATAAGGTTGATGGAATGTTACGGTTGCAATCGAAAACTGCACTAGATGACGATACTTGGAGAGCATGTATGAAAATATTGAACGATAAAGGACTAATAACCATATGGAGCTGAACAGGATTAATCTAGGCAGGAGTTGTGCCTCGTTCGTACCACTGCAACCTTCGTTGCAGGAGTCATTTACAGCATTTTGCACGTCTGCAAATTGGTATAAGTAGATCAAAGGAGCCGGAATAGGCATGTTGTATTGGTTACACCATTTACAGGAACTATACAGCTCAAGTCCCCATCTACTTTTCCGCTATTATATCCAGACATATACGAATCTTCATTACTAATTGCAGTAGTAGTAGCAGCGGTGAGTTTTATCAGCGTATCCTGTGGTTCAATAGCGCTCCAATGCCTGCCATAAAATCTAGTCGCGCTTTTGGTATTCTGTGGCTCGAAGCGGTTAGATTATAAAAAGCGAAGAGATTATTGGAACTACCATGCATTGTTTGTCTCTTAGTTAGTTGTAGGAATATTGAAAGACCAGGCCAAAAACTTTCAATTCCATTCGCATATGGTTCGAATTGTAGGGTTCTTCGCCTTTGTTTTGTGACAGATCCATGCTAAAGACTTGCTTTCTAACATATAGTCTGTCTATAGTGATGAGCATTGCCATCATCACATACCTCACATCACTTCGTTACTTCGAATATGGGATCTAGCGCTATACAGATGTGGGCTGTCGTGGTGAATAGTCCCAGTCTATTACGGCAGTACTTTTATAGTCCTGAGATGTGTGTTGACATTGGCACAGAAAGCTATGTCATTTTTGTGCATTGTCCTGTCCAACGCCCATTCAGATAGGGCATGGAATACCCAACCTTACACCCAGGGATTGGGCAAGGCTTTGACTCTGTACAGGGAACGAGAACGGCCCCACTAGGGGTAGTGACATTTTGGCCTCGTACTGTCGTAACAGTAGGCATTACAATTACGGCACAGCCCATCATGACGGCTAACGCGACCATGATGGAAACAGACCTTTTCTTCATATCTTGATAGATAAAAATGTAATTAATAAGTATTCTGCGTAACAAACATAGAAGATTTTTCTGATCCGTTTACCATCTGTCCTCTGCGGATATGGCTGAGGCAGAACCTGGACAGTTATATCTGCCCGCGAGTATGCCAGGGAGCTAGCTCTCTGTTTTCAGACCAGGGTGGGTATTGCAAGATCCCTGTGGTGCATTGACCATCGCACCAAGAGCGCAGTATTGGTAGCTCCATTTCCACTATTACTACTCTACTGTGCTGTGTTTCCACTATTGCTACTACGTGCTAATGGGTGGGTGGAACTAGATCCCGGTGGTGCATTAACTGTCGAACCAGGAGAGCAATGTCGGAATCCACCACCCAGTTGCTTCGGGTACCATATGTATCCTGAAGAGCCACACTTCACCGGTACGTATCCCGTCCCTGATAATGGCGGTGGGTTGTGGACCATTACATTTTCCATTTTACCTTTTCCAGAATTGCAAATAGCAAAGCTCTCTCTGCAAATCTTTACCTTTGACATAGCTCCATTAGTACTAGCTTCCTGTGCAGCGTTCCCAGTATTGCTACTCTGTTGTGATGATGTCGGTGGGTTGTGGACCAACATATTGGTTTGTCCAGTATTGCTACTCTGCTGTGATGTAGCTCCATTTCCAGTAGTACTAGCTCCCTGTGCCATGTTTTCAGTATTGCTAGGTCCCTGTGTAGTTTTAGTTTTACATTTGGTATGGCCGTGCTTTGTAATTTTACACTTTACACTAGTTAAGCTTCCACTACTAGAGTATGCTTGGTTAGCCAGTATAGCCATAATCAAAATCCCGGCTATAGCTACGGGTGCAATCATAGATATTATAATATGTTTCTGTACCATATTACTATAATAGGCGACTATAATATTCCTATTAAGGGGTACGATTGATTATTCTACATGCTGATGGCCCCATCTTCATTGTGACCATGTGTCCAATATGTTGCTATCTGGACGAATAATGGGATAGGTACAACATGGACGGGAACGGGAGTGAACGGAAAATGCGTGCCTTCTATCGCCATGTCGAGACGAGACTTGTGCCATAAAGCACACATCATGGATATGACATCCTGTCCAATGTATCCTGTAAGGTATGGGACCAAATATGACATCTTCATCAGATATGTGGAGGTTCGCAGCAAGTTGAACAATTCTCTGTAAGGACTATAGCGGCTAGAAGCTCCCCCCACACAACTGAAGTTTGCCAATAGACATCTATCAGTTTGCATACTGTAGGGCAGATACTTAAACTCCATATAAACAAGGATAGAACTACTTTGTAACGCGTTGTGGTACCGTGAATACGGATCAAAACAATCTTTACTGTGGGGCATTGAGGGATGGGAAAGTGGGTAACCGCATAAAGGCGTGAGTATGCTAAGAAACCCTTATTGGCATATTTGTCGTATGACAGGTTATGATAAACAATAAACTTGCCTTGGCATCAATCGTGGCTTTTGTGATCTTAGCAGTGGCAGCAACGACGATGGTAACGCAGGAAACATACGCGCGCATCTGGGAGTGTCCACCTGGTACTCACTCGGTTCCCGACCCTAACAGTAGCATTGGCCAACGGTGCGTACCTGAGACTAACACTACCAAGTAATTGCTGCAACGAGTACCGTATACACAGAAAAGGATTAATTTATGTTAGGGTTTCCATCTGTCGCGCAGGCGATATTTCTCAAAGACCTGATATAACGCCGAGTTCAAACCGTCAGGAGCTTTCCAATTAATCTTGTCCGGCTTGCTACTCCACTTGTCCAGGTGTGTCTGGTAATGTGTTTGCTTATGAAGCAGCGTTCTGAAAATGGGTATGGTTTATCACAGGCCAGCAGGCACGCACGTTGCGTTCTTTGAATAAAAGGTATGACCTGTGTATAATGAACCTATCCCATTCTTCGTCCCTGCCGGTCCCTTACAGTTCAGTTTGGGAACAGGCTTTTCAGCCTCCTTATTTGGAGTAGTAGCAGGAGTAAGGGTACCCTTAGTAAGACAAAGTGACTCTCCGTTCTTCGTCTCTGTCTTAAGGCAATTCTCTGACACAGGATTCGAAGATGTAGCACGCTTTTTAATCTCCAGCTTTTCACCGGTCAGCATGCCAGTGTTGGGCTTTTCAGCTGGGGGAGGGATTTTGATGGCTTCAATCTTGGAAGGAGAAGTGCTGCATTTATTCCGCCAGCGCCCGCTTAGGTTATGACATTATTAGTAATACGACAACACTGAAATGTTTCAATTACTTATAACTGCTGCAGCTGATGTCTGAATTGTTCGTTTTGCCTATTTCTTCTGCTATCACATTCTACGGGTTGCGAGTCCTCTTCTTTCGAAATACAGGATCCCGATATCCAAGATTTCAGAGGCAATTGTCCCTGCAGAGGCATTTCATGATATAACCGATGTGTTGAGTAGGGGCAGGCAGAAGCTCTACCTGAAAAGGGATAGACTTTTCAGCAGTAGCATTCCTGATTCATGCTTGGGAGTTCGTAAGTAGTAGCTGTTGATGAAGTGTTGTGAGCTAAAGCCGCGAGTACCCATAATCTGTTCTCCTTAAACTGTTCATGGGATGATGGTGTGTTAAAATATTTCATAGGAGGTGAAATCAAACATCTCCAATTACAAAATCTCTTAGGCCCAGATTTTGATTGTGAGAAAGAGATTGTTTATACAACACCAAATGGTGTCAGAATAATAGGTCATTGTGATGCAGTACATCGAGCCACGAATACTGTCATCGAATTTAAAACAACTGAATCTGTAAAAGTAGGACATGAGCCGTATTCATACAATTTAAAACAATTAATGATGTATATGGCCATTTTGAATTCTTCGAGGGGTGTATTGCTATATCTAATCGTTGGGTCCACCCACAAAATTTCAGAATATTTCCCAGAGTACCATTTAACAATGACTGAGGATGAGAGGCATAATATGTTAAAGAGGATACAGAAGGATGCTACTGAGTTACAGAATGGAATTAATAATAAAGACCCTAATTTAGTCGGACATATATTGGGAAGTTCCATCTATAGGAATCCAGATGGCAAATCTTGGTATTGCTCTAGTTGTCCATATAAAAAGGCCTGTAATGGTTACAAAGAATTTGAATCTGAGGATGATTTACAGAAGATGCAAACCCCTTTTGAGCATAAGTATCCGATATAGCTTAACAGTTATGTAACCGATTGCATTACTCCTATCTGTAAGATGTCATTTATCCTTTTCCCATGAGTAGCATTGTAATTCTCAGTCCATCCTTGTACTGCTTGTCCAATATCTGATTGATTTCTGAACGTACTATTATCAATGGCTTTTCTCTGTAGCCACATCCATCTGACTTCAATTACAT
>JBAVTY010000586.1:0-2875 GCA_049696495.1 Candidatus Nitrosopolaris sp. | reverse complement strand
GCTACAAAATTGAAAGGTACAAAGACACTGTTGGTAATGGAAGAAACAAGAACACTTCGGTAATTCGAATTACTAGTCTAAACATACAATCTGAACAGAACAAATCCGAGAAGGAGGTGTCATCCTAACTATACGGGATTCTGAAGCAAATAATTCAAGCACAGGTAAGGATGGTAAGGATCATGTGCATCAAAGTTTCTGGTACAGTAAGTTCACTGAAGGTGGATGATTCACTTCGACTATGATCTCAACAAAAGCTAATTGCAGTAGCAAAAATATCAAAATATTGTCTTTAGATTTCGAAACAAGACAGATATTTGATGGTATACGCACAAGAAATCAGATATTTGCTGCTGGGTTTTCTTCAAACATAGGATTTAGCGAAGCAGTTCATCTAGAAGATGACAGGTTTGTAGGTGACGAACTAAAATTCATTCGCTATATTGTCTACAAAATTCAAAGTTTTCAGGGCATAATTACTGGCTGGTATCTTGCTAATTCTGACTTGGTCATTCTGGATGAAGTTTGCAAAAGCATAGGTGTCACATCACCGGTTGGATTCTACGAAGTGCCTATACCGCAGTCAAATGAGAATGATGACGTTGATAGTGATGATGCCGATAGCCTGGACAACAATGCCTCATCAGTAATTTCCTACCCATATCTCAAGGATAAGCAGATGATAGATATGTACAAAGTATTTCATCATGGCTTTATCAAGAATTCAGTTTATCCATTGAAGTACAGAGATCTGCAGCTGGACACGGTTGCAACTGGAATGTTAGGATATGGCAAATATGTTAGCGAATCAACTGGCATTAAAATCACTGGCGAGAAGGTTACAAAGTTTCAACCAGACGAACACAAAAAGTATGTACTAAGAGATGCAGAACTAGTTATCAGATTAATAGAACGCAATAATTATGAGATATTTAACATCCTTAGATGTATTGCTGAAATCTCAGGACTTGATTTTAGACTGGTGTGTCATACTGGCGTAGGTAAAGCATGGGAATCAATTATTTACAAAATGATTCAGACAGGAAAATGTAGAAGGCCACCAACTACAGATAAGCTAAAGAAAAGAAAATATTCTGGCGGCTTTGTTCTTGAACCAGAACCAAAATCATATATCACACCAATAGAAGTCTTTGACGTTAAGGGACTCTACCCAACCGTAATGATGCTTCATAACTTGTCATTTGAGACTGTTTGCTGTAGCTGTTGTAGAGATAATCCAGCATCAAGCGTACCACAAGAAATTATGGATAGTATAAACGAAGGTTTGCGACAGAAAATAAAATCAAAAGGGGGAGGGGGGTCTAAACGATACTGGATTTGTATAAGAAATAGAGGAGCTATTCCTACAATGCTTGACAAATTCAAGCAAGAACGAGATCATTATCGCAGTTTAGGTGATGAACCGATGTCCCAAGCGCTAAAGGTTATGATGAATTCTATTTATGGCTTATTTGGTTCAGATGACATCTTTGAATTTCAAGATTACAGAGTGGCTGAACTGGTTACTGCATTTGCTAGACTTAAGTTATTAGAAATGAAGGAAATTGCTAACAAGCAGTTTGGAATGAATATCATATACGGAGACACAGATTCTATTTTCGTTTCTAGTATAAATGAAGAACATCGTCATGAACTGGTTGATTCTTTTATTGCTGCTTGTAGGCAGAACCTAGGGGTCGAAGTAGATCATCAGAATACTTTTGTTAAAAGCATCTTGAGGAGGTAGCAAAAAGCATTACGTAGGTATTCAACCAGATGGCAAGGTAATCATAAAAGGAATGGAGGGTAAGAAGAGAGATAGACCGCCCTTCTTTAATCAGGTGTTTTCGCAGCTGATCGAAGATTATAGGAATAGCAAGCCTGATTTAACTCTTAATGTACTTGAAGCATTTAAACAACTAGAAGCAGCAGAAGTTGATCCATCTCTTTTAGCATATTCAATTGTATTAAACAAGGATCCTGACAAGTACCGATCCTATACACCACAGCACAAGATAGGGACATCAATGAACAAAGAAGCTGGAAGTTTAATTAAATATTATAAAACTGGCCTGGAAGAAGATGGATACAAAGGATACTCGACGAACTATCAGGATCTTAATGTCGACGTCTATAAAGAAGAACTTTGGAACCTTGTCAAAGAAATCTTGATGTTGCAAGATTATGATATCCAGAAATTAGAAGATCAAATCTTTGCAGAAGAAGTAGAATATGATGTACTATCTAATACTACCCTTAGAATTACAGAAAGGCAACAGACAAAACATAAAAGGTCAGAATCGCTGGCTAAATATTTTCTATCATTACGAATTGTAACCTATCATTCCAGTCCATATATTCTAAATAGTATCTGCTGCAAATAAAATTATCCAGTAGATTGGCGGAAATGAAGGCATATGCGAAACCAGAGTGATATAACTGAGTTGAGATCATAGCCTGTCCCGATCTCTCATAGAAGGCGTTATCTTTTACTTAATGAAACATTTTTGTTGGTGTAATGGGTGGCAATCTCCACAAAATAGACCAGTAAGCAAATAGGAAATGTAATAGTATAGTTTTTCTTAGGATATTGAAAATTAACATTATTGATTGGGAAACAGACATTGGGTGTATCAGATAAAGACTCATGGAAGATGTTTCGAGGAAGTGCGATGAGAACAGGAGTATCTGCCTCGAGGATACCTAGCAAACCTTCGCTTTTATGGGTCAAAGAAGTTGCACCAAGCTTGTCTTCTCCTGTATTTGTAGATGGGACAATATATGTTTCAACTATAACAGGTCGAATTTTTGCATTGAATCTATCGAAAAAGGAAATAAAATGGCATTTGAATGTAGGTAGTCCTATAGTCTCATC
>JBAVTY010000585.1:0-2913 GCA_049696495.1 Candidatus Nitrosopolaris sp. | reverse complement strand
TCAAGAAAGGTACTGAAGACATCCTGGTAGCAACTGATATCGCTGCGAGAGGTATTGATGTTCCAGCAGTAGGTCATATTATCAATTATGATGTTCCATTTGAGCCATTGATGTACTTTCATAGAATTGGAAGAACTGCTCGAGCTGGTGCCAAAGGTAAAGCCATATCGCTAGTGTCACAAGATAGGGTTGGCGATTTTCATAGAATTTTGAGGAAGACAAAACAACCAATACGGAGGCTTAATGAGGAAATGGGCATTGAATTCATTACTACTCAAAAGCGTCCATATAACAGATATCAACGAAGACCAGATTATCGACAGAACAGGGGCCACAGAAGTCATAGTGGTTATGGTGGTAATAGAAATACGCGCCGCTTTAGAGAACAGCGAGGATATCATCGTAGATATCACAGAGATAATCGCAGCATAAAAATTTTGAAATAAAAAAGCTTTATCTTGTCTTTATTTAAGTGTTGGATTTGTCTTCTCTTTGATAACCACAACACTACCAAAGATTATCCTACCTTATTCGGATGGATGACGCTCAATGTAGTCTTTATGGCAGTAATGCCAGTATCGTATGCACAAAGTCTTCCAACTGCTTCAGTCTTAACGTTTTAGAGTCGGGAAATCATTAAATTGAAGAAAATGACTTGAGAGGTCAATGGACTGTCCTATTTGTGCTTCCGCCAAGGGCTTGAAAGATAGACAAGAATTAGTTCAGCATATGGAGATCCATAGGGACAATCCAGAGTTAATGATAGAAAAAATTGCAGACTATATATCAGCCCATGAAAGCTCGCGAGAGCTCCAATGAGGGCCTGTCAGCCTTAATTGTTCCTCTTACAAACTTTTCAACCTCTTCTCTAAGCTTTACAACCTGACTCGACTAGCTATTTGAATTAAAAGAGTCCCAATCAGACGATGCAGAATTGTCCTCGTACGTACTGCCAGGGATACTGGGCTGGTTATCGTGTAGGACGGAACGAAGAGCTTGATGTTGATGCCGACGGTCGATGTTTTCCTGGAATGCAGCAGTTGATACTTGCAAAATGTATTTCTGGTGTAAGAATCGATTCAAGCGACTACGACATTGGATGGTTCCAAGCCACCACTGAGTAAAAACGTAAAACGTACCTTTATGAATAACAATACTAGCCTTTATAGATAGAATCTTCCTTCGTCATTATAACCAGCTTCATATCCTTTACAATATTCATGGCTATGACTGGCTGCAGAGAGGAGAGAGAGGAGAGCAAGGACGCATGAGTTTGTTTAAGCACCGAGCTGAAAACCTAAATGTTATGCTGTAGTCAGGATGCTAGCCATATAACATTCTCTTTTGTGGCCTGTGGTCCTAACTGTGGTAAAGTTAGACCTATCTTCATGAGAATAATGACAATTCTGCATTTCTGCTATTTAAGGGCTGTTACAATTTTGTAACAGTTCATTATCAACTAGCCTACAAACGTAAAGAGTTGATTTTAAATCCATACAGTTTCTTACAAGTGCAGATAACTTTGCCATTATCAAAAACTAGGTAATAATAGTGTCAGCACAATTTACTTACCGTACGAATTACGTTGCTTGTGTGAATCATATCCAACTTGATTTAATAACAATACCCTAAATCCATTGTCGTGTAGATATTGCATTTCTTGAGCGAGTAAATCGAGAGTCGTACTTGAGGCATGGCTTGGAATAGTGTAATCTCGTATACTATTGGTAATATCGTGGTATACGAGGATAGGAACGGCATTTATCTTTCCATTGGAGTTGTATCGAGTCTGGCTATTAACAATTTGAAGAAATATTTGACACATTTCCGGAGGGTGAAATTGTGCCTTGTGCTACTTATGTGATAGAAGCTAGCGCTCCTAACATCGTATCTATTTGCATGAGTGAGCTTGCCATTGACCCAGAAACTATAACTATAACTAAGATAAATTTTATTTTGCAACTCTACTGCAGTAGGTCTGGTGTTAGAACTAAGCAAGTTTTCTACAGGCTTAGAGGCTATCCGAATATTAGTTGATATATGTTGAGTTTTAGACAATACTATGTTTGGGCAATAAAGCTTTTCGGATAGGCACTTAGTCCTACAGCAGACATACAAATAACTATTTCCGTGCAAGTTCGGTCATTATGTGTTCTATTAGTTTAGCCGTTTCAATTGGCTTTTTGATAATACGATGAATATTTCGCATATCAAAAATTTCCCTTAACGATCCGTAGTATGTAAAAATGCGGTGATAAAGCATACCTTAACTTTGTCGTCAATTTTTTGAATTTCTCTGTAAAGTTCAAAGATGTAATGTAGATTTTTTGCCTTGTCACTATTTGCGTTCCTTTTATCTTTTGTGAATATTCAAACTCCGAATCAATCTGCTATGTCACCACAACAACCTACCTATAGATCTATTCTGCAGTGAATTCTAGCAAGATTTAGTCATAACATTTGGGTCAATTATTCGTTGCTTTGGAGATTAAGGTAAGTCAGTCTACATATCTTTCGAGAACTGCTTTCCCCGTATGTCTTTAGGACCTTGGCCTTTTTATCGAAGGTATGTCCCTTTCGGCAGCAAACACTGCGATGTGCAGCAGCAGAAAAGACAACTGCCTGATAATTAACCATTCTAAACCTGATTATGGGTTATTATCCCTAGTTTGGCTAGTATTACTTAGAAGTATTATTACCAGGTCCAGCAAAGCCCGAAGCTAAATATGCTGGTGCCATTAGGATCTACAAAACCTACGACAATAGCCGCTTTAGACTTGTGCACGATTTGATTTAGAATGAAGTTTCTGACTTGCGTAGGTAGTAAAGTTTCGTTCTTGTTTATTGAAGAATTTGTAGTAGTAGTGGATGCGTACGTAGAAGACGACGATGAAATTAATATTGCTGCTAATA
>JBAVTY010000584.1:0-3183 GCA_049696495.1 Candidatus Nitrosopolaris sp. | reverse complement strand
TAACACCATCAGAAATGTTTCTACAAAGATTAATTAAATCCAAGATATATACAAAAAAGAAGCAAGAAAGTGTAACCGATGTAGGTAACCAAAATTGTTACCTATCTGTGTAATTACAACAATTAATTGATTACCAACCCAAAACCTTTGATGACTTTGCGGCAGCTTCATCTAATGCTTGTTTGGGATCTTTTATGCCATAATATACCTCATCTATAGCCTCTTTTATGTTTTCAGCTATCTGTGGGTATTCCGGTATATTGGGTCTGATATGTCCTATCGAGATCATAGATATCATTTCCTTGTAGTATGGTATAGAAGAGTTCAAGTAAGCTGAGTACGGTCCTTCCCCAATAGGCTTCTGAGTCGGCAGATAACCCTCTTTCTGTAGCATAGGTGTCAATACCAGCGGTTCTACCATAGTTGTAAGTAACTCCCAAGCTAGATCTCTATTTTGTGAAGTTTCAGGGATGCCAAGTATCCATCCACCGAGCATTGTTGCACTCTTGCGACCTATATCTGGTACTGGAAACATAGGCAAAAATCCTATTTTCTGAGAAAGATTGGTCCACTGTTCGTGCGGAAATGCGCTAAGTAGCCAGGATCCTTCTAGCATAACAGCAAACTTTCTATCAGCAAATTCCTCTCCCCAAAAGTGATTTATTTGAGGTCTTATACCTGCATTAACTTGCTGTTTAAGAAATTCTAGTGCTTTGATTCCTGCAGTACTATTGAAGGCTGGAAACCAGTATGTTCCCTTCGTTGGATGCCCTGTCTTTTGTTTAAGTATATCGCCTCCCAACATCCATAGATATGGATACCACATATCAGGTGACTGACTTGCACCAACGAGGTGCACCCCCTGTGTTCCTTGGTCTTTTAGTACGTTGTTAAGTTGCTTTGCATCTGCAATATATCCATTCCATGTTTTTAAGGAGTCTGGACTTATCCCTGCTTTACTTAATAGGTCCTTCCAATACCACATAGCTCTTATATCAGTCCAAGCCCAGATACCATACAATTTACCATTATATTTGCCACCCTCCCAGTTCGTTTGATACCAATCTTTTTCTTTTCCCCATGACTTTGCACGATCTGTTAAATCACTCAGAAATCCTCCTTGAGCAAATTCTCCAAGCCATGTTTGATCTACAGATACAAGATCAATTGGGGTTCGACCTGCCATTGCTGTTAAAAGTTGTGTCCTAGTAGCATCATATGGCAAAACTGTATAGTCTATTTTAATATCCATATCAGGATGTTTTTCGTTCAATTTTTGCTGCGCAGCGTTGAAGAGAATATCCCATCTCTCCTTGGGTTCTGATAATATTGCAGTAAGGGTAACTTGTTTCTTTTGAGCCGTGATCGGATTTTTGAAACCATATCCGATCAAAAGTATTAAAGATATAACTAGTATAATACTGCAGAATAGAATGATCTTCTTTACATTCATAATTCAGGTTATATGACATGATTTTTAAAAGTTAGTAATCTAAATGATAGGGGTTTGCCAACGATGAATAGTCATTTTAAATTTTGCTGTCACGTAAATTAGAGAATCAGATCCCAAATCAGTCAATAGGTTATGTAGAAAGTTTAGGGAATAAGATTAATATTTTTCCCAAGATCTCAAAACACCAACAAAAGTTTGTTATGAGTCTTAGGATTGAAAACTTGACAAAGAACTATGGTAATGTAAAAGCGCTTGATAATTTTTCGCTAGAGGTCAATTCTGGCGAATTTATGGTCTTGTTAGGTCCTTCTGGATGTGGAAAGACTACTGTTGTAAGATGTATTGCAGGTCTACTCGATCCCACTGCTGGTCAAATACATATCGGAGATCAATTGGTTAACCATCTAGCACCAAAGGATCGTGATATCGCGATGGTATTCCAGAACTATGCCCTTTATCCCCACATGAATGTATATGATAATATCGCATTTCCATTAAAGATGAGAAAAATCCCGAAGGAGCAAATAAAAGATAGGGTTAGAAATATATCACAACTACTAGAGATAGAAAGCTTTCTTAACAGAAAACCTAAAGAGCTTAGCGGAGGTCAAATGCAAAGAGTAGCATTGGGTAGGGCCTTGGTAAGAGAACCTAAAGTGTTCCTTATGGATGAACCATTAAGCAACCTAGATGCAAAATTACGTGCTTATATGAGATATGAAATTAAGAAGTTGCAGCAGAAAATTGGTATAACCACACTCTATATTACACATGATCAAATTGAAGCGATTAGTATGGCAGATAGGATTGCCGTGATGAATAAGGGCTTAGTTCAACAATTAGGAACACGAGAAGAGGTATACAATGTGCCTGCAAATATATTTGTAGCTGATTTCGTTGGAAGTCCATCAATGAACTTTCTTAAATGCAATATAATTGAAAGTGATAATAATAATAATACAATTGGATCAAATGGTACTCAAATACAATTCCCAATTAAGAAATTGCCTCTTAAATTACCATTTGAAAGCAATATCATAATCGGTATAAGGCCAAGAGATATACTATTTCTAAATAACGAAGATTTTAATGGGATCAAAGTAAAAGGTAAAATATCCTTTACTGAGTTACTAGGCGAAGATTCCTTAGTAGAAATAGAAATAGGTATTGATGAATCGATAAAAGTTGCAAGTACTGATCCTAACCTTGATTTTACTATTGGAAAAGACGTTACGATTGGAATGCCTTGTAACAAGATTCATTTTTTTGAGCCAAGAACTGGGAATAGATTGCAAACTACGGTTGGGTAATTTTTAGAGGGATTTTTGATGAAGATAGCCTAGTAATTAGAAATATCTAATGACCAATCCTGAGTAGATCATGATGTTATGGTGAGATTACCGTCTCGATACATAATATAAAATCTCCACTTCACAATGAAGGACATGTAGCGTAGTAAGAATCGAGATTTTATTTATGACCGGCTCAGATGTTGTAAAACATCATTATTTTCTCGATGATATGCGAATTAACTTGATAGATATACTCATATGTTATCACAAGTCTAGATACGAATTCAGCGGTTATCAGATACTGTTTTAACTTAGCTGACTGTTTGCGTTTTCCTGATTAAACCATGTCTATCTACTTTTACAAGATGGTTCATTGGCTATGATAATATCAAGCTGTAAGAAAGTAGTTATTCTTATGACACATGGTTATGGTTGTTC